>NZ_JBFTMC010000006.1:0-83835 GCF_056396765.1 Bacillus sp. 05T22 | reverse complement strand
AGTATGGGTAGAAGGTTACGGAGAAGCAATCGCTGGTGACACTGGCGGCGCAATTAAAGGTAACCGTATCGACGTTCTAGTTGGCTCTGATTCAGCTGCTAACAAATGGGGACGTAAATCCGTTAAAGTGAAAATTTTAAAATAACCAATGACTGCTAAAAATTCAGCCAGTTCTCATATATTGAGATCTGGCTTTTACTTTTTTATATAAACACAAATGAAAAAACATCCTTTTTTAACCCCATGCAAAGTAAAAACGAGCGCAAGTCTCCTAGCAGCGACTTATATGTTGGAAAACCAAAATGGATATATATATAATGACGATAAGGAGGCTATACCATGAACCCACATGCAAAAATAGACTGGATCGGCACACCGAAGCCATACATCTACAAAGATGATGTAACATACGACGGGGCTACAATTGATTTTTCACTTGAGCATGATGACAATCGCTATAAATTGATGGTGCTCAAGCACGATCAATCCGTTCAATATAAGTTTGTGCAATACGGCACAAAACCGGGATCACAAAAACCATTTCCAATTGATATACCCTTTCAAGAAGAAATGCTTCCGTTAGTAGAAAGAATTCTACAAGATCCATATGTACAAGCTTGTCGTATTTTGTAGAGAAGTCGATATATCAAAAAGACTACCTCTTTGTAAAGAGATAGTCTTTTCACATTTTAATGCGTTGGGCCAGATACTTCTTCTGTTTTCAATGTATTATTCGCACTGATTGAATGATACATTAGTTTCCCATCCGCATTTACTGTAACGATATGTTCATTGCTAAAGCTCTTAAACTTYACAGATCCATCACCRTARCGAATATKGTAYTCTTCATATGTCGTTACTTTATATTTCGTAKMACTTTGACGTTCAACATTACGGACTTCAAATTTTAATAAATCCTCAGTAATTCCTTTTTTCTTTAAATATTGCAGATAATCATGGTCTTCTTTATATGATTTTCCGCTCTTATCATAATTATTTTCAATTAAGCTAAAGTCATTTAAAGAAATAGCCCGTACATTGTCATAAATATGATTTCGAACGAAATCACCAACCGCAGTTTCAGATGTTTGTTTTGGGAATCTCAAATAATACGTGCTCTCCTCATCACCAATTTTTACGCTTTCGGTTTTCACAACACCAAAATCAGTTTGTTTCTCTAAATGAACTTCCACCGTCCCATCTGTTGGTACTGGTCCGAGCTTATAGCTTCCAGACTCTAGTTTCCCACGTTTTTTACCATTTACAAAGACATTAGCGCTATTTTCGTCAGAAGAGATTGTAACATATTTTCCTTCAAGTGGTAATTTCACATCCACTTTCCCTTCTTTTTCTCCAGCTAACTCAACTTCCTTTTCCGTTTCTAGTTCAGTAAGCTCTGCCTTCGCCTTTGCTTTTACAACATACGTCCCAGGGAAATAGGGTCCGATTTCTTTAGAAGATTTTCCGCTAGAAATATCCGCCGTTTTTTTATCATTTACATATACTTCTGCATTTTTTGCAGTTGTGCTGACCGTCATAAAATACGACTTAATGCTGAACTTATATTTTGGATATAAGAACCACTCTTTTCCATCTTCTACAATTTGTCCGTCCACAAAGCTTTCTTTGTTAACGAGCTTTGTATCTACCGTTTGCTTTTGTAAATAAGATAACAATTCTTTATTGTACGAAGGATTATCCTTTAAATAACGTAAATAAGATTTAATATCTTCTGTTTTAATTTTCAAGCCTGGGTCATCCGATTTTATAAGAGAATCAATTGTATTTATATCTTTTTTATTGAAAGCATCAATTAATGCATTGATTTGCTTTTCTTTCGAGAATTTATATGCTCCGAATTTATATGCTCCAAATAGTAAAGCAGCGAGTACGACGAATACAATGAGGAGTACAATATTTTTCTTGCTCTTCTTTGGTTGCATTTCCCTCTGTACATCTGCTCTCGAAGCCGCTACATTTTCTTCAATCACTTCTACTTTACTTCCGCATTCAGAACAAAAATTCAAGTAATCTGCGACTTGTTTTTTACATTTCCCACAAAACTTCACGATACTTCCCCCCCTACTTCCTTGCCAATTTCATTCCAGCGAAGGCAGCTGCATATGTCAGAATAAAACTACCGAGTATTAAATAGATCCAGCCGCTCTGCATAGAAAATACTGTTCCACCTACTCCAAATTCCTTTGTTAGCTTTCCTGCAATATTAATCTCAATTTTAGAAAGAAGATTCATTACAATCATCATAATTGTATAAGCACCGCTACATACAGCTAACGTTACATACATATTAGAGAATGGCACCCTCGCTAATTTTTGTCCCGCTCTAAACATAAAGAATACTGGGATCACAAGGAGCAACAAACCAAGGTGGAATTTACCATTTATCTCATCAAAACTTTCCATTACTGATGGCGGAGCACCTTCAGCAATTAAAATATCTTTTATTTTAACGCCACCAGCAGATACACCTGATATGAATGAAAGTTCTATCATACTTTTGTCACCTGTTGTCATCACTTTAGACATTTCCTTTTGTAACGCTGGAACCTTTATTTCTACTGGTGCAAAATGAGTCATACTCCATACATTTGGTGTGAGTTGCAATGCCATCATTGCGCGCGCTGAAATTGTCGGTGCTACATCTTCGAAAGGCTTTGCATTACTACCAGATAGTGCAATGAATGTCGTCACACAAAAAATAGCCGCTGTCAGCAAAAGACCTTTCACCATCGCTGCCATTCCATGATATAGCGATGCCCCGTATGGAAGTAGCTCCTGAAACGCATCTGCTATATTGTTTCGGCTTGTATACGCAATCAATCCAAATAAACTAAAGAAAGTTCCGTACATAAAACCACTTACTAAACTTTTCAACGAAGAGTATCCAACTGTTATCGTTCCTACTTCTGGGAATGTAGCTGATTGTGAGGCAATAAAACTGATTACAAATAAGAACAATCCATAAATAATACCGACTGTTGCCGCTAGTACGATTTGTTCTCCAATCGTCTTTGCAACACGTTGTTTCCCTATCCAAATCCCTACTCCACATAAAATAACAAATGGAATAATTAATAGTAAAAAGAATGGAGTATGCCAAGATAACGACATAACAATTCTGCCTTCATCTCCTGCTGAAAAACCAAGTAAATGATAGCTTAATAGTGTAGAGGTTGTACTCGCATAAAAATCAGGTAACATTGTTAATTCCCTAGCAAATTCATGGAATATCTTTTTCATTATCTCTGAAACCGCTAAACTTCCAAGCCATCCCGCAAGTAACATAAGAACGCTTGCAATTGCTCCACCAATTATCCCTGTCTTCAGACCACCTTTATGTAAGCCTAATTCAACTTTATGACCTTTTTCCATACTAGGTAACTTTACGATATGTTCTTTTTTCTTCACTGTAAATAAAGAATGTCCGCACTTTTGGCAATACAGGTTCTGCTCTGCATTTTCATTGCCACAACCACGGCAATATTTAGAGTTGTCTTGCTCAAGAACGACACTGTCTCCAGACACCATTGCCATACTTCCTTCATTTGGACAGTAGTTCACTTCTTCTCCATGTTGATTCCCACACATGCGACAGTACATTTCGTTCACTCCCCACCTTGCTTAATTCCACAAACTGGACAAAAAATGGAGCCTTTTGCAATGTGTTCATTACATGATACACACGTAACCTTTTCTACGTTGCTCTCTACAATTAGCATTGGATTTGGTTTTCCGCATGTCCCACAAAACTTATCACCAATTGATAAAGAGCCTCCACACTCACACGTTACTTTCTCTCCTTGTTGTTTTTGCAGTTCAACAATTCGTTTTTGTGCTTGATAAATTAAAACGTCAAATTCTTGAATCGGAGCAACTAATTGCTTTAATACTTCTTCCTTGACTCCAGTATCTCGAATCTGAACATATACCTGTTGGCCAAGCTCTAATAAAACTTCTGTCTTCTTATGAAGCTGCACTTGTATTTCCTTTTTTAATTGCGCAATCTCTTGTGCCACTTGCAACTTTATCTTTCCCTGTTCAATTCCTTCTTGTAGCTTATTCATACCGTTTCCTAATTTCGTCTGCAAATCTGACAAATCAAATTCCCTCCTAAACAAAAAAGTCACGTATTTAACTATATATATTACCATATTTTTCTATATTAAGTACGAGCAAATTCATTTTTTCTGTTTTCGCCTCTTTTTGTTTATAATGGTAAAGGAAATAAATCTTTTGTACGGAGGAAAACTATGCTGCAACATTCAATTACGAAAGATGAAATTATGATGATCGCGAATGAATTTGTTCAAGGACTCGATCCGCAGCAAGTAGCCGATCAAGAGCATGTTGCCACTGCTCGTCATTTATATCGCAGCGGTCTTGTCTACAACGTTGATTTTGATGGCTATACGTTATCAGGTACCGTAGATGCTGAAGGAAACGTGTATAGCGTTCATATTCCGATTCGTAATATCGCGGAAAGCTATTGTGATTGCTTCGCTCCGACGCAGTGCGAGCACATGCTCGCTGTTTTACTATCTGCTGCTTCTAGCTTCGGACAAGTGGGAGAAGTATTAACATTATTTAAAAATAAAACGAAACCATCACTCCCTCCGATTCGAACAGCACGACAAGTATTACAATCGTCTGCATTTGAAGAAACGGACTTTACAAGTTGGCACGCATATTTTGAATCTGAATATGACGCATTTAAAAAAGAACAAACACGACTCTCGTATAGACAAATGTATTTTCTTATGAGCATCTTTACAGACTTTTACATGAAATTAGAACGAAAAGCGCCGCGTGTCGTTGCTATACATGAATTGTTCAAATTACACGGCGCACTTTTTTGCTTTCAAAAGCTATTAGAAGAAATCCTTGACTTTGAGACAAACAAAACGTATTCCTATCACCAACCTATTAACGTTGTCCGGCTATTTGTCGATAAAGTTGAATCACTTGTACGTGACTTGAAATCAGAATCGATTCCTGCTGAATGCGAACCAATTTTGCAAGAAACAGCTCACCAAGTGCATGATATTTTCTTCTCTACCGATTCCTATACACAGGAGAGGTTCTTTATTTACCGGCATATATGGGGAGAGTTGCTAGCAGAAAAATCTTGGATACAAGAAGAAGAAAAACGAATTGATGCGAAGATGAATCCACTTTCGAAAGCACTCGCCTCTTCTCACCTCCTCTTTTTAAAAGAAGAGGATCATTTAGCTATGAACTTACTCGAAACACAACCAACTCAAGTTGTCGGTCTTTATTTCGACTGGCTCGAAGATTTACTGAGTACAATGCAATGGGAGCGCGCCAAGAATTGGCTGTCTTTCACATATAAACAAGTGAAGAAAACAATGAATGATCAGGCCGATCCCCTTTTTGTAAAAGATATCGTTCGTTTGTTTGTCATGATGTATGAAACATATGCAACACACACAAATGAACAAGCAGGTCTTGAAATGATTTTGCAAGAACTATTGCCATACAGCTTCACAAACTACGAGCAATATGTACTAGCAAAAAAACAATATCATGCATGGACAGAACTTCATCTCTTGTATGGATTTGAAGCAATTGAATTGCTAAAAGAACCACTGAAAGAAATTGAAAAAGAAGCACCAGAAGCAGCTCTTCCGCTCTATCATCTTGCAACGATGCAAGCAATTGAAGAACGGAATCGCAAGTCATACCGCCGTGCAGTCCGTTACTTAAAGAAATTGCGTATGCTCTATAAACGGCTCAAACGAACAGATGAATGGCACATTTTCATTGTCCAAATCGCTAACTTATATTCACGTCTAAGAGCACTACAGGAAGAACTGCGGAAAGGAAAGTTAATCGATGATCATACAAACTGAAGTAACAATTCGGCTCCAGCACGTAAGTCAAGGTTGGTTCCTTTGGGGAGAAGATGAAACCGGCAGTCTCTTACCTGCAAGAGATTGGAAACAACATGCCTTCACATGGCATTCAACGTCCTTCTATGGTACCTTCTTGAAAGAAGCTACATACGAAGGACGAAGCGGGATTATGCTAACAAGCGTTCAAGCATTTGAATATATCGCCAAGAAACCAATGAATTCATTTGCTAGGCTGCAAATGAATGATCCTATTACCGCACTTACGCCAAATGCAAAAGAACTATGGGATGCCTTTGTAACTGGAAGCTTTATACCTGATATGAAGCGCTGGTCCGATTATCCGTCATGGAAGGTTAGCAATGTTTCAGCTCAAGATGATACGCTAGCATCACTTTTCTCTCAGGCAGTTAATGAGAGTATTCTTCAAGATGCTCGCTCTAATGATGGCTGGGAAGATGCGAAGCGACTATATGAGCACTATGATTTTACGAAAAGACAGCTTGTAACAGCAATGCATGAAGAAGATTGGCTCCGGAAAATCGGCTACATCGAGGATGATCTTCCCTTCACAATTGGACTTCGTCTCCAAGAACCACACAATGATTTTGAACTGTGGAAACTTGAAACGATTATCACCACAAAACGCGGAGCACACCGGATATACGTCTATAATGACATCGATTCACTACCAAAAAGATGGCATAACTACGAAGAGCGTATTCAAGAAACGCAGGAAGGGTTCGGCAAGCTAGTTCCATGGCTTAAGGAAGATGATCACTTTCGAACTGAGCTCTATGAAACAGAAGCATGGAACTTCTTAACAGAGGCGAGTAACGAATTATTAGCAGCCGGCGTTGATATTTTACTACCTTCTTGGTGGCAAAACTTAAAAGCAACGAAACCAAAGTTACGCGTCCAATTGAAGCAAAGTACGAATCAAACACAATCCTTCTTCGGCATGAACACTCTCGTTGATTTTGACTGGCGCGTTTCCACAGATGGCATCGACCTATCAGAGAGTGAGTTTTTCGATCTTGTCGAACAAAACAAACGACTCTTCAATTTAAATGGACAATGGATGAGACTCGACCCTGCCTTTATTGAAGAAGTGAAAAAACTAATGAAACGTGCAGATAAATATGGCCTTGAAATGAAGGATGTTTTGCAGCAACACTTATCAAACTCTGCCGAAGCAGAAATTGTAGAAGAAGATAATCCATTTACAGACATTGAAATTGAGCTAGATGGCTATTACGAAGAGCTCTTCCAAAAATTATTGCATATCGGAGACATTCCAAAAGTTCCAATCCCATCTTCCTTGCAAGCCACACTTCGCCCATACCAAGAACACGGTGTAGAGTGGCTCTTATATTTACGAGAGCTCGGATTTGGAGCGTTGTTAGCGGATGATATGGGTCTTGGAAAAAGTATCCAAACCATTACTTACTTATTATATGTGAAAGAAAAAAGCCTCCAAACAGGTCCGGCACTAATCATAGCACCGACGTCTGTTCTTGGAAATTGGCAGAAGGAATTTGAACGCTTCGCGCCGCATTTACAGGTTCAATTACATTATGGAAGCAACCGTTCGAAAGGCGATTCATTTAAGGACTTTCTTCAGAGTACAGATGTCGTATTAACTTCTTATGCATTAGCACAACTTGATGAAGAAGAGTTAAACGTGCAGTGCTGGGATGCGATCATCCTGGATGAGGCGCAAAATATTAAAAACTCGCAAACGAAACAATCGAAAGCGGTTCGTAATTTACAAGCAAATCACAAAATCGCTTTAACAGGTACGCCGATGGAAAACCGGTTAGCAGAGCTATGGTCTATTTTCGACTTCTTGAACCACGGATATCTTGGTAGCCTAGGACAATTTCAGCGCCGCTTCGTAACACCCATTGAGAAAGATCGTGATGAAGCGAAAATTCAGCAAATACAAAGATTCATCTCACCGTTCTTACTGCGCCGGACAAAACAAGATCAAACAGTCGCATTAAACTTACCGGACAAACAAGAACAAAAAGAGTACTGTCCGCTAACAGGTGAGCAAGCATCACTATATGAACAACTCGTACAAGATACACTACAAAACATTGAAGGCTTAACAGGCATTGAAAGACGCGGTTTTATTTTAATGATGCTCAGTAAGCTAAAGCAAATTTGTAATCATCCCGCTCTTTACTTAAAAGAAGAAGCGCCGAAAGATATTGTACGGCGCTCCATGAAGACGCAAACATTAATGGATCTTATTGAAAATATAAAAGATCAAAATGAAAGCTGCTTAATTTTCACGCAATATATCGGAATGGGAAATATGTTACAGAAAATATTAGAAGAGAAATTCGGTCAGCGTGTTCTCTTCCTAAACGGTAGTGTACCGAAAATAGAACGTGATAAGATGATCGAACAGTTCCAAAATGGAACATACGACATCTTCATCCTCTCATTAAAAGCTGGCGGCACAGGTCTAAATTTAACTGCCGCAAACCACGTCATTCACTATGATCGCTGGTGGAATCCAGCTGTAGAAAATCAAGCGACAGACCGAGCATATCGCATCGGTCAAAAGCGATTTGTACACGTTCATAAACTCATTACAACAGGTACACTTGAAGAAAAAATTGATGAAATGCTAGAACGTAAACAATCACTGAGTAGCGCTATTATCACAAGTGATAGCTGGATGACAGAACTCTCCACAGACGAGTTGAAGGAATTACTTGGTGTATAAAATCCATTTTAATAATGAGATACTGTGTCGCATATTGTCGAGGCGTCGATATATTCACAAAAAAGGAGCTATCCCGAAGGGTTAGCTCCTTTTTCTATGCCAAAACCAATTGCTTATTATAATTCCTGTCAGTCCGCCCGACGTATCTAAAACTGAATCTTGCCACATCGGTGTACGGTCACCTGTAAACGATTGATGAATTTCATCGAATGTTGCATATCCAGCGACAATCAGAAGTGCGAATACGAAGGAACGCATTCTTGAACAACCAGAACGGTGCAATGCATAATACGAAAGCGCACCAAGAATCAAGAATACTGTGAAATGAGCTCCTTTACGAAGGAAAAACTCAACAAAACCACCAACGCCTTTATTTTCAATGCTAACCGGTGTTCCCCCGCCATAGTCAATCGATACACCGGAGAATTTTTCTTCTACAAATTGAGACGGAACATACTTCTCAATATCTGAACGCATATCCTGCTTCTTATACGGCTGTGCTGAAGAATAAAAAATAATCCCCATCCATAGTAAAACGGGAATCCAAACTAACCATTTACGATTCATCTATAGAAACTCCTCTCTTATTCTTCTAAGCGTACCAAAAAAAAGAAAAAATTTCACGCCAAAATATGACCGTCGCCTCCTATATATATGACGAAAAGGGGGTGAAAAAATGGCGATTGAAACGATTGTAACTGACTTAAGCTTGCGCCTTGTCCTAAACGGTGGCACAGACAAAAATGGGAAAACTATTTTGAAAAACAAACAGTTTAAACGAGTAAAACCAAACGCTGATGTAGCACAGGTCCATGAAGTGGGACGTGCCCTTGCTTCATTACAAGGATTAAAGCTTCATGCAGTTCAGCTTTTAAGTACATCTGACATCTCAAATCCGTAAAACTTTAGTGACAAGGAGGTAAATAACAATGACAGTACTCGAACTGATTTTCTTAAAAGAGGATGGAAAAACAGTCGTCTTCTCTATCGACAATCCGATTACACCTGTGAATGAACAAACCATAAGCCAAGTGATGGACACAATTCTCTCCTCTGCAATTTTCTTATCACTTAGTGGGAACACTCGTAAAAAAGGGGCACGCCTTGTTGAAAAGACAGTATCAGAAGTAACAGTTGCTCCTTAAACGCAAAAGACGAAGCTGCATCAATTTGCAGCTTCGTCTTTTTTCTTCGGCATCTCAATCGGAATAAAAATATGAGAGAATCCGACTGAAACATATTTATAGTTTTCTTTCCCAATTGTAAATTCCGTCTTATACGTCGAGAAGAAAATATAATCGCTTCGCTTTGTATAATGGTTAATCAACACGTCAACTTGTGGCTCTACATATTTCTTTGCTAACTTCTTACCAATTGTCGCAAGTTCACCAACAAGCCCATCTGGATCTTCTTTTTCAACCTCTGTTAATTTTTTACTAATATCATTGCGATTCATAAATTGCTTTGCTGCCCATTCTGTATATTCCTCTTTACTCGGGTTGCTGTTTGCTAAATATACGAAAAGAAGGACAACAAGTGCCATAATAATATACTTCCGTTTCATATTCTATCACCGCCTAACTGTTTCTATTTTCATATATATGTACAAGCGATGCAAATTAGAAAACTTACTGTTTATGAAAAAATAGAAGTGATATATAAACTTTACAAATATTTACAAATATTTAAAATTATTTTTATATTCTATCTATATACTAAAATATGTAAACAAATACTTTTAAGGAGGCTTTTCCTTTGGACGACCTAGTTAGTCATGATACTATCTCTAGTTCTACAATGATACTTGAGCCTTACGCCCATCCTTTTCACCGTACTAAAATAACAGAAAATGACGGGAATATTAAGTTTTCATCTAAAACRTCATTACAATTGGTACAGCTATCTTGCCTATTACATAACCATTCTACATATAAAGGAAGGCGAGATGCGATTCAAGAAAATTATTACTTTAAACAAAATATTCCAATCCCAATTGATCATCGTCATTATATTTGCGCCATTCCAACGAAATCTCCTGCATCTCCAGACTGTATTTGGGTTTTCTATAGTCATATAAACAAAATAGAAATTTATAATAATCGCAAGCAATCCAAACTTCATTTTTATAATGGTACAACCATAATTGTTGCCACTAGTTTTTATCAAATGCAACAACAATTTTTGAAAGCTGGATTCCTCTTGTGCCGCATGAACATGCAAGATTCACAACAATTTCGAGATATTTATAAAGTCATGCGCCTCCTAGACAAACCATTACTTCCTTGCTAGTACAAATTTGTTATAAAAAAAAATGGAAGACACAGAATATTCCTGCCTTCCATTTTTCTTTTTTCACTCTCTTATACTGCTGCGCATCTTCCCCAGCGCCTGCCGATATACCCATCTCACTTGATGATATGTCATCTCCATCTCTTCCGCAATTTCATGTATCTTCTTTCCTGCATAAAAACGTTCGTAAATAATATGTTTCTCTTTCTCATCTAACAAACTCATATAATCCTGAGTTTCTGACGACACTTCCGCTCCGCATACATTTTGTAACATTTCCTGTCCGGTGAATGTATGCCGCTTTTGAAATCGATTTTCTTTCTTTAATTTCTCTAGCAAATATCCACGTACTGTTACAAGTGCATAAGCTGAAAAAGTTCCTTTCTCCTCCTCATACTTTTCATATGCCATCCAAAGTCCAATTAAACCGCATTGATAGTACTCTTCATAATCCCGGTACAGATAAAGCTTTTTCATTTGATTTTTAATCATCTTTTCATACAACGTAACTGTTTCTGTAAAAGTAGCCGGTTTCATATTATACCTATTTCTAAAAGGTATACCTCTTTGTTATTCCGCGGTACCTTTACAATATAAGAAGATAAAGAGGATTTCATGGTGAGTTATTTGAAATTCTGCATAGGGAAATTTCAAATATCTGTAGAGGAAATTTGAAATACGAGGCCTAGTATTTCAAATACATACAAAAATAAAAAAAACGGCTCTATATGAGCCGTTTTTTACACATATCCCTATCCATTGAAACTTTGCATAAACTTTGCTAATGCGATAATCATTACACTTACAAACGCTACTTTAATAATAAAGAGAACGATAATTGGAACCGCAGCTTTTACTTTTCCTAACCCAGCTGTTATTTGTAATCCCATCCAGATTAAAACGATATTCCATAAATAGAATACCTCAACTATACTACCGATTGCATACCCCGTAGTACCTTGTTCAAATAATGGTGCCAAGCTTGTATACCCAGTTGCACCACTTCCAAGAATTAAATCTAAAAGAGAATTAATAAGTCCACCAATTACAAGCACAATATTCGCATATACAATAATGGCTAACAATTTTTTGTACGAAGTATCATTTCCAAAAAACATCATAAAGATTTTATAGACAGCTGCTACAATAAGAGTTCCAATTATTATCCCAATAAAACCTGAACCGATTGACTTACCAACTAAATATCCGATAGAGTCTTCTTGGCCTGTGCCAAATTTCTTCTGAATTTCCATCATCTCAGGCGATGATTGCGCCACATATGTAGATAATCCATTTACAAGTGCTTGTAACAACGCAACCAAAAAGAACATACCCCAAACCTTATCAGTCGCTTTCATTCTCTCAAACTGTAAGCCAGGAGATGTGATCATTCCTAGTAAAGATGGTTTTTCTCCACTAACCTTTTGCGAATTAACATTCGGTTCCATTCTAAAAAACCTCCTTGTATTTTTCTCACCCGTTCTAGTGGGCGGTTCACTTCCTCTTCCCCAGAGACTGTGAACCGCCCACTAGAACAATAGATATGTGTAGTAGAGAGACCCTCTCTACTACACTACCAATCTATTCATAGCGAAGTGCTTCAATTGGATCTAGTTTCGCTGCTTTATTCGCTGGAATTAATCCGAAAATAATACCGAGCGTCATCGAGAATAACACGCCGCCAACGACAACTTCCCATGAAACGAGCGGTGGCCATTTCGCAAATGTAGAAACAATATATGCACCACCATAACCAAGACCGATTCCAATCAATCCACCAAGAAGCGTTAACATAACAGCTTCAATTAAGAATTGCAGCAAGATTTTACTGCGCGTTGCTCCAAGTGCTTTACGTACTCCAATTTCACGTGTACGTTCTGTTACAGATACGAGCATAATGTTCATAACACCAATACCACCAACGACTAATGAAATACCAGCAATACCACCAATAATCATTGTCATAATGCCCGTCATTTTTGAAATACCTTCTTGAATTTCTTTTAAATTCATCACTTCGTATTTACCAGATGCATCACTTGGCTTACGACTATTTAATACGTCGGCAGCTTTTTTACCCGCTTTTTCTAAATCATCCACATTTTTCGCTTGAACAGAAATACTTTGAATCTCATCTTTTCCATATAATGTTGGCCATAATGTAATTGGAATTAAAGCTTCCGATGACCCCATTCCCATAAACTCATTATCTGATTTATAGACACCGATAATTTGCATCGGTTGTCCTTTCATCTCAATAATTTTTCCGACTGGACTTTCCTTTTTGAAGACCTTTTCTTCCATACTCTTACTGATCATCACGACGTTATTACCTTGCGCAATATCCGATTCCTGTAAGGATCGGCCTTTTAACACTTTCACTTTATTTACTGAGAAGTACTCACTATCTAATCCTGTAATACTCACCATCTCTTTTTTATCTTCAATATCGAGTGGCTCCATACTTGAATTGGTTGTAAGAACATGCGCAATCTCTGGAAGTTTTTTTATTTCAAAAATATCTTCCTCAGTTAACTTTGGTTGTTCCATCATTCCCATACCAAACTGATCATTTATATCCGCACTATAGTGAATTGGGATTACGTTATTACCAGATCCAACGAATTGCGACTTTAACGCTGCCTCCCCGCCCTGCCCAATCGCAACAACAGTAATAATGGAACCAACGCCGATAATAATCCCGAGCATTGTAAGTGCTGAGCGCAGTTTATGAGCTAGAATAGAAGATAGGGCAATTTTTATACTATCTAGTAAACTCATACCGCACACCTTCTATCTTCTGTGATTTTTCCATCTCGTAGCACGATTCGGCGCGAAGAATACGCCGCAACTTCCTCCTCATGCGTAACCATAACAATCGTTGTACCTTCTTCATTTAACTTTGTAAAAATATCCATAACCTGCTGTCCAGACTTTGTATCAAGAGCACCAGTTGGCTCATCGGCCATAATAAAAGTTGGATCATTTGCAATGGAACGCGCGATAGCAACACGCTGCTTTTGCCCACCTGAAAGTTCGCTTGGCAAGTGATGCACGCGGTCAGACAATCCGACTTTCCCAAGTGCTTCAAGAGCTCTCTGACGGCGCTCCGCTTTCTTCACGCCGCCATATATAAGCGGAAGTTCTACATTTTCTACCGCTGAAAGACGTGGCAATAAGTTAAAATGCTGGAATACAAAGCCGATATATTCATTGCGAATGAGAGCAAGCTTTGACTCGTCTGCTGTTAAGATATTCACATCGTTCAACATATATTCGCCTTCTGTTGGACGATCTAAACAACCGATAATATTCATGAGCGTCGATTTCCCTGATCCAGATGGTCCCATAATGGAAACAAACTCACCACTTTGAATCGTTAAACTAATGCCGTGTAAAATCGGTACCGCCAGTTTCCCTTGATAATATGTTTTATGAATATTGTTTAACGTAATCATTTTTCTTTCACTTCCATTCCGTCATATACATTGTCGGAAGGATTTTTAACCACCTTTTGCCCCACTGTTACGCCTTCAAGAACTTCTGTCCAGTCTCCATCAGTAGAACCTTTTTTCACATTTTGTTTACGAAGTTTCCCTTTTTCTTCCATATAAACAAATGGTTCACCATCTTTTTCTACAATGCTCTTACTAGGAACAGCAATCATTTTCTTGTTTTCTAGGTTTACTTGTAGAGATACATGATAGCCCGGGGATAAACCTTCTTGTCCATCTAAACTAGCTTTATATGTATACTGAGACATGTTTTGTGCTCCCTCACCCGCGCCAGCTGCTTGCGCCATTTCTGCACTTGTCGGGAACTCACTTACCTCTGTAATTTTACCTGTCCATTTCTTCTTACTATTTGCTTTTGCAGTTGCAGTAAATGGTTGATCTTTTTGAATTTGTGATTTTTGAAGTTCTGTTAATGTCCCTTGAATTTGGAATGAATCTTTAGAAGCGATTTGTAAAAATGATTTTCCTTGTCCACCCATTGCTTGCGCTGAACTTTGTGCTGCATCTTTATCTAACTTTTGCACAACACCAGCGAAATTACTATAAATTGTGAGTTCATCTTGTTTTTTCTTTAATTGTTGTGATTGTAATTGACCTTTTTCTTTCTCAAGGTCAATTGTTTTTTGCCCTATTTCTAATTCGCTTACTTGCTCTTCTAACGGATCTGTTACCTCTTTCCCAGCACCGCTATCTTTTGCTTTCTTAATCTGGTTCTTTAGTGAATCTATTTTCTTTTTCCCTTGATCATAGCGCATACTTGCCATTTTTTGATCAAGCTCAGCTTGTTTCATTTGTAAATTGATTTCTTCATTATCATAAGAGAATAATTTCGCGCCCTTTTCTACTTCCTGTCCTTCTTTCACCGCAATATCCTTCACTTTTCCTTTTGTCGGATCTGCGTAGAAGCTCTCAATATTTCCAGGCTTTACTTGTCCGGAAATCAATTTCGTATTATTCAATGTACGTTCTGTTACTTTCTCAAAGCTAACAGCGTCTCCCTGTGTCGCGCCTTTTTTCTTTCCTTGCATGATAAAAATATTGACGGCTGCAACGACGACAATTAATGCAATAACCCCAATGATAATCCATTTCTTCTTTTTGTTTGGAGTACGAACCGTATTTGGTAACATATTCTCGCTCCTTTTATATCTTTATATAGTGTTTCTTCAATTATGTAAGACTTTCAGAAAACGATACTCGCATCTCTTAAATTATTACGCTTTCTTTACAAAGTTTTACACTATCCTTTATATTGTAACAAAAATACCAATGTTTAGAAATATGACACTTTATCTTTTAAGCAATTTTTAAGAAACCTAAAAGCCATATGAAAAGACTAAAAAAAAACGCCTTACATAAGGCGGTTTGGACGTTTCCTCCAAGTACTCAATTTCGCTTGATCCAAATCATGCTCAAATGGAAGAGTTGTCACATCTTTTCTCATCTCACGCGGAATATTCTTTTCTACCGTTTGAAACGCTTCATATTCGTCAGCTTGCATTGCCCTTTGAACAATGCCTTCTGGGTTATCACCTTGCTTGTCTAACATCCAGCCATTTTCACTATTTAACTGCTTGCGAAATTCCTCTTTGGCATCTTCATCTGGAAACATACTTCCGTTTACTTTCAAATATGTTTCAATTCTCATCGGAAGCCACTCTACTTCATAATCTTCTACTAAACAAATCGCAATCCCTATCGGCGTACTACGAACGACAAAATCAAATGTACAATCTTGCTGTGTGACTGTTGCGGAACAGAATAAAAACGTTTCTACTTCTGATACAAAGATTCCCACTTTTCAGCATCTCCTTCATACATATAATTTGTCTTGCTAACTCCTACTAAATTTTAACATTTATTTTTGAAGATATTGTAAAATAAATGTTAATTTTCTATATATAATGTACTTTCACTCTACCCCTTCACTCATTCTTAATAGATATCGCATATAATCTATTAATTTATAACCATCATACTGTATGTACTAGAAATAACATTATGTAATAAGTGCATCCGAAAACGAGTGCCTTTTTGATAAACTGTTACTAAGTTTCAAAAACTACACCTTATCTCTTTCATTTTATATAAATCTATACTGATAAGATGTACATAAAAGGAGCTGCCCAAAAGTAGTACTTTTGGACAGCTCCCTTAAATAAACGATTATGCTATTTTGCTCTCAGGACCTTTTCTCTCATGACCAAATTGAACGATAAATAAGAATACAGTAGATAAAATACCGCCGGCTAATAATAGAATGAAACAGCCGTCCCAACCAGAGCGATCA
Organism: Bacillus sp. 05T22; assembly: GCF_056396765.1. Taxonomy (NCBI): domain Bacteria; kingdom Bacillati; phylum Bacillota; class Bacilli; order Caryophanales; family Bacillaceae; genus Bacillus; species Bacillus sp. 05T22. The sequence goes on along the minus strand of NZ_JBFTMC010000006.1, from coordinate 67,110 downwards.
ACGATAACACCAATCGCTGCGTTTGCAACAAGGCTTCCTCCTAAATAACCGAACAAGCCGCACATACCAACTGTTGTACCTACTGCGAATTTTGGTACTAATTCCATTGCACTTAAACCAATTAAAAATTGTGGTACGTAGATTAAGCAACCAATAATCGAAACTGCCGCACTCACAACAAGTATATTCGATGCTTGCCAGTATACTAGCGTTCCGATAACAACACCAACCATACTAAACACACATAGTGGCATACGTTTTCCTTTAAATAACTTATCACTTAACAGACCTACGATTAATGAACTTGGAATTGCCATTGCTTCAAAAATTGAATATGCTGCATGCGCTTCTGTTTTTGTAAATCCTTTAACCGTTGTTAAATAAATCGGTACCCAGTTAATAACACCGAAACGAATTAAATATACAAATGCGTTCGCAATACATAAATACCAAATAAATTTGTTTTTCACTACATATTTCATCAGAATTTCTTTTGGTGACATTTCGTTAGCATTGTCTGCCTTCTCAAGACCTTCATAGTCATTACGATATTCTTCAATTGGTGGAAGACCGACAGATTCTGGTGTATCCTTTGCATTCACCCACATAAGAACTGAAATGACCATTGCAATGATCGCTGGGAAGATAAACACGCCAGCTTGCCAATGACTTTCACCGAAAATACCAATACCAATTCCAACAAGTGGTGCTACAAGCATCGCACCAACATTATGTGAAATATTCCAAAGTCCTGTTTTTGTACCGCGCTCTTTCTTCGAGAACCACTTTGTCATTACGGTACTACAAGGCGGTGCCCCCATCCCTTGGAAAATATTATTGAAAACTAATAATGTTAAAATCATGCCAAATGAATTTGCAAAACCAAAACAAATATTTATAATTGCCGATAAGAATAAACCAACCGCAATAAACCGCTGAGCATACGCTTTATCTGATAAATTTCCCATAAAGAACTTACTTAGTCCATACACAATCGCCGTAACGGAACCTAATAAACCATATTCCGTTGCACTAAAACCATATTCTTTCATTAAGTACGTACTAGATAACGTAAAGTTACTACGAACTAAATAATACGCTGCATACCCAACCGAAATTCCCAGTAACACGCGAATACGCAAGAGTTTGTATACTTTATCAATCATATCTGCTGGTAAGCGCTCTATTATTGGCGCTGGCTTAAGCCATTTAAACATATCATCTCTTCTCCTTTTCTCACTTTTGAGAGAGACGTTGTCTATTCCATATCTCGATTACTCCACTATCTGATACATTTTTATTCGTTCTTCTAACAGGCTGACCTTCTATTTCTTTCTGATTCTTCGCAAGCATTGTTGGTACGCCAAACGAAACTTTTTCTAAAATATGCCCCGCTTCTTCTGATAAACAATAATCAATAAATAAATCCGCTATAATACCACTCGGTGCATGTCTCAGTTTCGAAATCGCATTGACAGATAACCCTGTTTGCTCAGGCACTTTACTCAAAATCGGAAAGCCTTGTTTTTGAAGCATCCGTTGGTCTCCCATGAAGTTAATACCAATCATATATTCACCGCTTGCCACATACTCAGCAGGCATATAACCATTCACCGTTACCTCTGCAACTTGCTTGGCAAGGCTCCTTACATACCCCTTCGCCTCTTCTTCGCCAAATGTATCAATAAGTGATTGGAACAACGTATAAGCTGTTCCTGAAACATTCGGATCAGGCATGACAATCTTTCCGGCATACGCTGGATGTAATAAGTCTTTCCACTCCGTTGGATATGAAAGTCCTAGCGGTGCTATTTCCTCATTCCATCGCTCTTTATTAATCGCAATGGCAAGCTGCTCGACTTCATAGCCATACCAAAAACCATCCTTATCTTTAACGGCTTTCGAAAGACTATTCGTATGTTGACTTGTAACAGGAATAGATAGATCTTTTCGCTTCATCGTTTGATGTGCATCTAGTGTACCACCAATAATAATATCCGCCTTCGGATTTCCCGCCTCTTCTTCCACTCTTCTAAGCAGCTCTTCTGTAGAAAGACGAATAAATTCATATGTACATCCGCGCGGTTTACAAAATGATGAAAGCAGCGCTTCACCAACTTCTTCACGAGCCGCTACATACGCAACAAGATGGCGATCCTTCAAAATCGGAAGACCATTTTTACTATATTTAATAGAGGGTGTATCTCGAGAGCAACTAGACATCGCTCCTCCTATCACTAGCAAAAAAAAGAAAAAGGCTATCTTTCTCATGAAACATTCTCCTTTACAAATAGATTTGCTAGGGAGCCTTTCATATACATCACGTTCCCGTTATTATCACCAAGATATTGCACAACAAAGTAAGAAGGATATACAGAAATCGTCAGAACATCCTCACGTTCATTCTTTACCTGCTTCCCGTTTTGATAAGCAGTCATATAAGCGATTGGATCCTTCTGTGATTGCAGTAGCTGCTGAATTTCTCCGTAGTCTGTAATTTGCTTTGCTTGCCGAATCGAATCAAGTAATCGCGTAAGATCAGTAGAACGCACTATATCACCTTGCCGCACGATAACTCCCTTTGCTGATGCAAAGAAGTTGCCAATAGACTCTGGTGTATAATACAGGCTTAACAAATACGTTTGGAATGCGGAAATCATTGGATCCGTACCATTCTTTCCGTATACGTTTTCCTCATACTGGAACAAGTCACCTACTGCAAAAGTACGCTTATGTCCATTCAAGTACGTTACTTCTCCAGTAAATACTTGTTCATGGATCTTCGCCCCTGTCTGCTCCATTCGAATCCGGTCAAAAAATGAAACAATCGCATGTAGACGAACTTCATCCGTTACAACTAGCTCTCCCCACTTCTCATGCTTTACTCGCACTTCAGTAGGAAGGGATTCATTCGCTCTTTCTAAAACAGCTTGTTTGTCATCCAATGTTGTAACACGGTTATATAACTGCTTCTCTAGAAAATAAAACAACACAAGAGAAGCAATCGTGCAAAAGACAAACAAAAGGATTTGAAATGATAGCCTTTTCATTTCTGCCTACCTCCAAGATAAAAAAACGTTGTTTCGAAAATACCGCATAATTGTTTCATAAATGTATCATTCAACCGCTTTCAAATTTTTTATATATTCCAAACGTCTCGGTAACAAAAATGCGAGCGTCACCATCGTGCCCACTTCTTCACTACTCTCTATTCGCATGCTTCCGCCCTGCTTATTCATAATCTCTTGGCAAATGTACAAACCATACCCATTCCCATAGCTAGAAGAGAGTACCTTCCCTTTTGGAGAACGATTCCATTCAGCTAATATACCTTCATCCATACCAATTCCATCATCATAAATAAAAACTTTTGCCTCATGCTCATTTACAACGACATTCATACGTACTTGTGAGGCATCGCTATATTTAATCGYATTATCRARCACATTCAAGAAAATYTGCTTCGTCTTATCAAAATCGGCGACCACATGTGCCTCTGTTAACTCATTTACAACTTCAATTTCAAATTGCTGCAAGCGAGGTTTCACAATCGAAATCGCTTCTTCTGCTAGCTCCTTTATATTTACAATTGTTGGTGAAACTTCAAACGTACTTGTCCCGTACTTTGAAGATTGCAGTAACTCCTCAACAAGTGATAATAACCGCTGACTTTCCACAGAAACATAATGAAGACTTTCCTGTATATCTTGCTTCGATTGCAATTTCGGAATTAAATCTACATAACCGATAATCGCGGTAAGCGGTGTTTTTAAYTCATGTGTAATCCTATCTAAGAAATCCTTCTGTTTCTCTTTCTCTTCCTTAAGCTGCGAGATATGCAGTTCAATCCCATCGGCCATCGCATTAAAGGACGCCGAAAGCTGTGCAATTTCTACATACTCATTTAACTCAATCTTACTTTGATAATCTCCATTTGCAAGTCGCTTCGCCATTTGTCTTAGCTGATCAATCGGCCTGTGAAGAGACTTTGCTAAACGAATCGCAAAGAAAATACCACCAGCCACTAAACAAAGGGATGTAACAAGAAACGTCCAGCTCACATTCATTAAGACCTCTTTCTCATCTTTCAACTCATGAATAAAGCGAATTGCTCCGATTACTTCATTCCCGCGGTATACAGGGCTCGAAAATAATAACAATGGCGCTGGATCACCATTTGCAAAAACGTAAGCCTTCTTTCCCTGTAACGACCGATCTATGTCTATATTCTTATGAAGCAACGCCCCTTTTTGCGTATCCGCAACGACATCTCCATTCTTCCCGATCATTTGTACCCGGACATCCATCCTCTTCCCTAAATAAGAAGCAATCAGCATTGAACTCTGCCCAAGAGTCTCTACTTCCGCTTCCTTCTCTAAGTAATTCATCGTGTAAATTTGCGCCTCTACACTTAACTTCTCCAAAGAGTCCGCTGCACTATGGTACATATTTTTCTCTAGTGCAATATACGTCACTGTATAAAGTAGACACAAAATCGGAATTAACAATCCGGCAATCCCAAATACCATATTTCGTTTTAACGACATCTTATCACCTTTTAACAATCCAACTTATAACCAACGCCATAAATCGTCTTAATATGTTCTCCGCTTGCTCCAAGCTTCTTCCGAAGGCGCTGCACCATAATATCAACTGCTCTCGTATTTCCGCTATACTCAAAGCCCCATACTTTCTCTAATAGCTCATCGCGCATAAACACACGCTGCTTATTAGAAGCAAACAACTGGCATAAATTAAACTCACGGTACGTTAAATCAATTTCTTCTCCATTCACATGCACTTTCCGCTCCTTCGGATAAATGACCAACTCACCGGCCCGAATGACCTTATCATCCTTAGGTACCCCGTGCTTCATTACACGCCGTGCCATATTCTTCACCCGAAGAATCAACTCTGCATAATTGAATGGCTTCGTCACATAATCATCAGCCCCAAGCTGAAGACCAAGCAACTTATCATTCATCTGACTCTTCGCTGTTAACATGAGTACTGGAATATCTCGGTCCTTCTCTCTGAACAACCGAAGCAGCTCATAACCATCCGTATCCGGAAGCATTACATCTAAAATCAATACATTCGGCTCTTCATCCCACCTTTGCAGCGCCTCTTTTCCATCAGCGGCCGTAAGCACTTCATATCCTTCCATCTCTAGCTGCATCCGAATTAAATTCCGAATGCTCGACTCATCATCGACTACAAGTATTTTCATGGTTCCCCTCCTTTCGCAGTACATTTTAGTATAGCAAATATCCTATACTAAAAAAGAGTGCACTATCGAACATATGTTGAACGACAATACACCCTCTTTTATAAATCACTCTTACTTCGTATATCCATGTGGCTTGCTTTGATGCCAATTCCACGCATGTTCAATGATTGTTTTCACATCTGTATATTGCGGGCTCCAGCCTAATTTTTCTTTTGCTTTTTGAGACGATGCAACAAGGCGCGCTGGGTCTCCAGCTCTTCTTGGCGCAACTTCTGCTGGGATTTCATGATTTGTTACTTCGCGAACCGCTTCAACAATTTCTTTTACACTAAATCCGTTACCGTTTCCTAAGTTATAAAAGTCACTGTCTCCGCCATTTTGTAAATCTTTCAGTCCAAGGAAATGAGCCGCTACTAAATCATCAACATGGATATAGTCACGAATACATGTACCGTCTGGTGTATTGTAATCATCACCAAACATCATGATTTTCTCACGTTGTCCTAAAGCCACTTGCAGTACAAGGGGAATTAAATGCGTCTCCGGACGATGATCTTCACCAATAATACCGCTTGGCGTTGCACCAGCTACATTAAAGTATCTGAAGATCTTATATTTCAAATGAGAAGCTTGGCTATACCAATGCAACATTTTTTCAATCGCTAATTTTGTTTCTCCATATGTGTTCGTAGGATTTGTTGGTGTTTCTTCTGAAATTAACTCAACATCTACATCTCCATATGTTGCGGCAGTTGATGAGAAGATAAATTTATCAATTTTAAACTCATCCATCACTTCTAGTAAGCATAGCGCACCGTATACGTTGTTATTATAATATTGAAGCGGTTTTTCCATACTTACACCAACTAAAGAATCCGCTGCAAAATGCATAACTGCGTCAATTGTTTCTTGCTTAAAAACGTCTCTTAAGAAACTTTTATCGCGAAGATCACCTTTATAAAATTTCACGCCTTCTGCAATAGCATCTTCATGACCTGTTTGTAAATTATCAACTACAATTACAGATTGTCCTTCATTAACTAACTTTTTTACAGCATGAGAGCCAATATAACCAGCTCCGCCGCACACTAAAATAGAACCCATGTTTTCCACACCCAACTTTTAATGAATTATTTTATCCTGCTATCCGCGGACAGAAAAACCTCTACATCAAAGAAGATAGGTAGAGGAGCACTGTCTGATCGATAAGAGCCTTCCATCATTTGGGGGATAAAGCGCCCAAATGATGGAAGTTTCACTTTATAGTACTTTTTAACCTATAAAATAAGCTTATCTTCTTTTATTTTATAGGGCAAGTTAAATTCCAATTATTTCATAAAACCATCAACAATGATTATTTCGCTAAAACAGCTAGTTTTTCTTCTACTTTCTTCAAGTCCAGGGCAGAATCAATTTCAAAACTATCATTGCTACCAATTTTGTACAAATGAACATTTAATTTTTGAATGTTATCTTTTACAATATTATCCCAGTACAGTTCACTGAAATCTTCCTGATTTACTACTTCTTCTAGTTTCTTCACAATATGGATGCCATCTTCTTTTGACCAGTATGAAATACCACATAAGATGTAGTCATCGTTACCATCACCAATTTCAATATCATATACTTTACGATTTTCGTCATGCTTAATGATCCATTCATTACGGAAATCTTCTTTCTTCGCACTAAAGTATAGGGATGACTCTGGGTTCTCTATAAAAATATTACGGTGTAAATAAACATCCGCATCCATTACATATGCATCTTGTAAATATTCACGAACTAAATACATCGTATAAATGTTGTTGTACACATTATATTTGTCATTGTGCACAAGCTTCACATTATACTTCTCAACAAGATAATCGAATTTCTCTGCTAAATAGCCTGTTACGACAATAATTTCTTCTACACCAATTTCCTGTAAATATTCAATTTGACGCTCTAGCATCGGCTTGCCATTTACCTCTACTAATGATTTTGGAGTCGTTAACGTTAATGGACGTAAACGAGTTCCCATACCCGCCGCTAATAAAATCGCTCTCATGTTACTTCACCTCTATATTTTTTCGCTTTTGTAAATTCAGATATATCTGCAACTGTTAATATAGCTCCTACAAGGATCGCAATACAACAAATAATTAACTTCCATGAAAACGGTGATCCTAATGCTAACATAGAAATGACAACCGCCCATGCAGAATACGTAATGTTAAGCGCCATCGCTTTTGTCGGTCCAATTTCATGAATTGCCTTATAGTAGAACACATAGGAAGCTGTTCCAACTAATGCAACCACAATGATTAAAATAATCTCGCTGCTCATCACAACTTCTTTTGTTAAGAAATGCCCTCCAACTGAAGGTAAAATAACAAGTCCATATGTGACTGCTGAAACAAGCTGACGAATTTGAAGTGCCTCTTCCGGAGATACTTCTTCATCTTTCATACCGTACGCACAGATAACACATTCTAAGCCCCAGCCAACGATACAAATAAGGACAAAAATAAATCCTAACATATAGTTTTCAGTTGCAAATCCATCGCCTGTAAATCCAAGTACGATAATAAATGCAATACTAATGATAAGTCCAAGCCAATTCCATGAACGAAGGCGGTCTTTCAAAAATACAAATGCAAAAAATGCACCTACTGCTGGATATACAGCTGAAATTGCTGCTGTATAAGAAGCCCCGATATACTTTACAGCTAATACATAAAACGTCATACCAATCGGTCCACCCATAAGTGCTCCTAACATGACAAACCGTCCACTTCTCGTTTTCAGCTTAGAAAGGGCCGTTTTGAGTTGACCCTTTATCGCCATATAGATCATCATCCATAATGTGGACATAAAGTCGTGTAAAAACGTACTAACTAGAGGAGCAAGAAACACAACTTGGTCTGTTGCTAGCATAAGTTGTGAAGATAAGATAATTCCAATCAATACCGTATCTACAGCCCAAGCAAAACCAGAAAATATCCCATAAAATATGCCTTTACTTTGCACTTTTCTCATCGTTATATCCCCCACTACAACTCTAAGAAGAGCTGTAAGTTTTTCTTCGCACGATTATAGCGATCCATTCCATATGTCCCAAAATCACTGCCTGTTGCTTCTTTAATCTTCGTCCAAATACTCCATAAGAAATCTTGGAAAATCTTATTCATCAATATTCTTCTCTGGTAAGACTCTTCTACTTCCTCGTTAAAATAGTAGGATAAGAATAACTCCTCCTCTTCTGAAGAAAAGTCGCACTCTAAACTATGTGCTGCAATATCCCACATCGGATCGTTCATACCGCCATATTCCCAATCGATTAAGTATATTTTGTCTTCTCCGCTCTTAACAAAGTTTTCAGGAACCGTATCATTATGACAAGCTGTTAACGTAACATCCATTGCCTCATACATATCCTTTAACCGCATTACCTTGTTCTTCACTTCTGCATAATCATCAAAGTTAGAGCCGTTTACTTTATTTAATAACCCTTCATAATGCTCTATTTTTTCAAACACATTGAAAGTATTATTCATTTCGGCATTTGAACTGTGTAATTGTTTTAATATATTCGCTGTTAACTTCATATTATCACTGCGTTTTGCCGTTTTCGGATTTAATGTTTCTGCGTTTGGAATTAACTCTGCTAATTTCACACCAGTTTCTTCATTAAAATATAAAAGTTCCGCATCAATTCCTAATTGGCTTGCTAAATTAGAAGTTACCATTTCATCACGGCGACTAATCATATCTTCTGTACCGCTTCCTGGAATACGCAGCACATATTCGGATTTTCCAACACTTACTTTGAAATTCGTATTCGTCATACCACCAAATGGCTGAATATCTGTAATTTCATCTTTTGAAATAGAAAGTGCTTCAGAAACATATTTTTTAATTTGTCGTTCTTTAAACTCTGCTTCTTTTTTCACTAAGCGAGGATAGATTTTATTTTTCACAACTTCATATTGCTTCGGTGTATCAATCTCTGCCCATACAACATCTGGTAACTTTGCATAGCCGACATCGTACAACCTTGCAGCATCAAGAAGTAAATATTCATAGTTCACATATGGATTTTGATTATGACGGAATGTTGCTAACATGTTCATGAACACTTCATACGAGATTTTAGAAATCCCAACCATCTCACCATCAATGCGATTTAACTGATGAATGTCTTTTGAAATTTTATACAGATAGCCATCTTGAATCTCAACAAACGCTTCATCACCAGATCCACTCTCATTTGTAATAAGTACACAGTCCGGTTCTGGATGATGTAACACTTGCACAAGCGCCTTCTCTTCGATTAAAATATCATCTTCAATTAATAAGAAATCATCTGTAATCAGCTCCTGAACCTCTGCTAGCGACGCCATTGATCCTGTCCACTTATATTTCGGATTTTCCACAAAGTGCACATTATGACGACCTGTCCAGCCTTCAAACTGTTCCTTCTTATAGCCAACAACCACCACAATTTTTTCAATGCCATTATTTTTAAGGATTTCTAAACTGCGATCTAACAGAAGTTTTTCCCCAACCGTTAACAAACCAGATGGTTTCCCAAACTCCTGACGCTTACCAGCCGCAAGAACAACAGCTTGCGTAACCTTCTTGCCCTCTTTGCGATGAACTCTAAGCTTCTTCCCTTGGTAAGCCGCTAACTCCTGACGCATGTATTCAAAGCCTTTCTGGTACAAATAATAATTCATGTACTTTCCTGACTTTTTGCTATAGATGTATTGATTCTTAGTTAAATCATTCATAATATAATTCACTTTACCAACAGATATATTGCACTGCTCTGCAATCTTTTTTTGGTTCATCTGTGGATTTTGATTGATAACCTCTAATATATTTAATACTTGTTGCATAGAGCTCCCCTCCATCACCCGATTTCATCCGTTCATTTTTTGAACGTGTAATTATAATATCACCTATGGGCATAAACGTAAATATTTTGTAAATTTAATGTGTGCTTTGTAAATAGCATCTTATATGAATATATATTAAGAAAAAACAAAATCTAAAACACAGTTACACACAAAGAAACTGTAGTTGCGTGCCAATTTATAACTGATGTATACTTAAACTTATGAGTGTAATATTTTTCAATACAATAGGAAACGTGAATATTTATTCTATTGATTAGAACAATTGGAGGAACTTATTTTGAATGCACTACAACTAACACCTTTGGAGCAAGCTCAAAAAGTGATGCTGGATATGCTCATAACGCTTCATAAAATCTGTAAAGAACATGATATTAAATTTTGGATCACAGATGGAACCCTATTAGGTTCTGTTAGACATAAAGGATTTATCCCTTGGGATGATGATGCAGATCTTGCTATGCTAAGAGAAGATTACGAGAAATTTTTGCGCATTATTCCAAACCATTTACCAAAGCCATATAAACTAGAAACAGAAAAAGTAAATACACACGGCAAACATAACTGGACGAAAATTCTCTATCTAGATGATTTTGAATGGCAAGAAAGCGATGGTACACACCGAAAAGGAATATCCATTGATATTTTCCCATTTGACTACGTTTCAGAATCGGCAACGCCGTTAGAAAAAATTGTACGAAAACTTGCCGCAATCAATTATCCTTCGAAAATAAACGGCCCTGCAGATGTAGCAAGAAGAATTCTAAACAAATCGAAATTCTTTAAACTATATGTAAAAGGCCTTAAAAAAACAAACGCTGTAACGTACGGAATGGAGACAGGCTATTACAGATGGCATAACTTCGAGCTTAGTGAAATCTTCCCGTTAAAAGAAGGAATTTTCGATGGACACATGTTCCCTGTTCCAAATGATGCAGATCGCTACTTATCAGGAATGTATGGAAACTACATGCAAATACCAGAAGAAAGTAAACAACAAGCTCATATGCAAAATTTAAAAGTGACGAAGCAACACGTATAAGATTTGGACAAAAATAAGGCGCTACGTATCCTTTAACATAAAGGATACGTAGCGCCTATTATTTACTGTATAAATACAAATTGAAAAACCGACATAAACCCCTTCTTTTCAGGTGGGAGAGAGCATCCAGCCATGCATAGAAGCGGTCAGACCCTTTTCCTGCCCCATGCCAAGGAAAAACAGAGAGAGAAAACCAGTAAGCAGGTCACCTTTTGCTGTTCTTAGCAGCTTATATATGAGACATCAAAAAAGCCTAATGTCCCATTACAGGATCATTAAGCTTATTCCTTATACTCAACTACTATTTTGTTAACTCTAAATGAGCTTTTAATTTATTAGACAAATCTTGACGATCTTTATCAGGAACGAAATAGTACCAAACACCATTCTGCTTATGACCGTCACCAGGAATTTGAATTTCCTCTTTTTTATTCATCGCAGATTTATAATTGCTTTGAAGATCCCACATTTGATCTTGACTTAAATTTGTTTTTACATTTTTCTCAACAGCACCTAACATCGTGCCAAGTTTTGTAATAGATGATATGTTCGCGCCTTTACTAATAACCGCTTCTAGCACTTGACGCTGACGCATTTGACGACCGAAATCACCGCGCGGATCTTCCTTACGCATACGCGTATACTTCAGCGCCTGCTCGCCATTTAAATGAATATTTCCTTTCTCAAATGACATGCCTTCAAGCGTAAAGGCTAAGTCATTATTCACATCAATTCCGCCAACAGCGTCAACAATATCACGGAAACCTTCCATATTTACTTCAATATAATAATCAATTGGAATATCTAAAAAATTTTCAACTGTCTTCACAGACATATCAATTCCGCCAAATGCATATGCATGATTGATTTTATCTTTCTTCCCTTTCCCAACAATCTCCGTATATGTATCACGAGGAATACTTACAATTTCCATCGAACTTTGCTTCGGATTTAATGTTAATAACATAATCGAATCCGAACGCCCTTTATCTGCCCCGCGCTCATCTGCACCTAATAATAAAATAGAAACAGGTTGTTTACTTCCTAACTTCACATCAGTAGAACGTTTCTCAGAATGATCTCGTTCAAGCGGTGTATACACTTTATCTATTGTCCCCGAAACGGATGAGTACAGATAATACGCATAACCGCCTCCTGCAATGACAAGAACGCCGATAATACCCAGTATCCAAAATAGAATTTTTTTCATTATGTAACCTTCTTTCTCGAATCAGCTTTATAGGTTTTTAAGGAATAAAGTACCACACCCATTATACATGGGATTAGTTTCTATATCCAAATTATTCTATAATTTCATACATATATACTTTTCTCATTAGATATCTTACCTATACACCAAAAAACCTCGCCTTATCTAGTATAGAATAAGACGAGGTTTTTACATTATTGTTTCAAAAAAATTGATGATATGTCTAGCAAATCATAAAGAAAGCATTTACAAGATCATATTCACTTCATACATTCTGTTTCTTGGTAGCCATTCTTATTATTCGACTGCCATTTCCATGAGTCCGCGCACATTTCTTCAAGCCCGCGCTTTGCTTCCCATCCTAATTCACGTTTTGCTTTAGATGCATCTGCAAAACATACAGCAACATCTCCAGGACGACGCTCTGTAATTTTATATGGAACGGACTTTCCTGAAACTTTCTCGAATGCTTGTACCATTTCTATCACGCTATATCCAGTACCTGTACCAAGGTTATATGTATCTACACCTGTTGTATGTAATACTTTTTCAAGAGCCTTCACATGTCCATTCGCAAGATCAACAACGTGAATATAATCACGGACACCTGTACCATCTTTTGTCGGATAATCGTTTCCAAATACACTTAATTCTTTTAACTTACCAACTGCTACTTGCGTTACATATGGCATTAAGTTGTTCGGAATTCCATTTGGATCTTCCCCAATACGCCCACTTTCATGTGCACCAAATGGATTGAAATAACGAAGTAATACAACACTCCACTCAGAATCAGCTACAACTACATCACGCATCATTTGTTCAATCATCAACTTTGTTTGACCGTATGGGTTTGTTGCATTTAAAGGAAATTCTTCTGTAATTGGTGATGTTTCAGGAAGACCATATACCGTTGCTGATGAACTAAAAATCATTTTCTTTACATTATGCTTCTGCATAACATCGCATAATATTAATGTACTTGTAATGTTGTTATGATAATAAGTAAGCGGAATTGCTACTGATTCTCCAACTGCTTTTAAGCCAGCAAAATGAATGACTGCTTCAATTGTATTTTCTTTAAAAATCACATCGATTGCATCACGATTTAGAAGATTTTCTTCATAAAATTTAAACTGTTTCCCTGTTATTTCTTTCACTCGATTCAACGATTCTACTGAACTATTAGAAAGGTTATCAACTACTATAATATCATAACCGCTATTTAATAATTCCACACATGTATGACTACCAATATATCCTGCTCCACCCGTTACGAGTATTGCCATGATGAAAAACCCCCTCCGATTTTTTCTGGTTTTATGAACTCTCAGCAGAATCAATTCTAAAAACCTTATCYATATATTCTCTTCTTCTTGCTTATCAACAAGCCCAATTGTATAAAAGGAAATTGGGCTTCCTTTTGACTATGACTATTTCTCTAAATCCGGCTTAGACACAAGCTTCGTATACACAATAAAGCGATCCGGAGCATCACCAATATACTCAAACGGATAACATGTCGTTAACGTTAATGTCTCATAATCAGTTGGAACGATAATCGTCTCATCATTCGCTCCCGTAATTTTGAAATCTGTTATTTCATAAACAAGTGCTACTTGTAAATGTGCAAGTTTCGCACTATCCAAGAATAAGCGAAGCATTTCTACTTTTTGCTCAGTTTTTAAGCTCATTACACTTGCTGCATGTGCAGCCGGTGTAGCGAATGCTGTTAAACCGAGAGCAAGTACAGCGACTAATGAGCCTTTTTCATGACGCCTTTGAAATTCATGGCTATTTCTCCTTTTTATAACAATTTATTAATTTAAATATATCATAAGCAATCCTATGTAGGACAACCTAATTACAACTTCTCAAGATGAACCTCTTACACAAGGTCTAAAGACTAAACATTTTCTGATATAGAAATAGTTGATTCCCATAACCGTTCGGATGATTACTATGCCATTTCCAAGCTGAATGAATAGCTTCATCAATTGAATACATTGGTTTCCAACCTAATTGTGTGTATATCTTTTTACTAGATATAAAAAATGAATGCACTTTTTTATAATTTATTTCGTTACAACTTGCTTTGCTAATACCTCTTTAACAGTAGCGATGACTCTTTCTTGATCTTCCACTGTCATACTTGAACCAGAAGGTAAACATAAACCTTGACTAAACAGCTTATCAGAAATACTATCTGTATCACCATGAGTATAATATTTAGAACCTGCGAAGACAGGCTGTCTATGAAGCGGCTTCCAAACTGGACGCGCTTCAATATTTTGTGCCGCTAAAGCTTCAATCACATCTAAATACGTAAAACCTGTGACCTTTTCATCAATTAATAATGGACGGGGTCCTACTAAACTAACATCTCCTTTTATTACATTAATAAGCTGTGGTAATTCATCCAGACTTAACTTTCTAAGTAATTTACCAAATGATGTTAAACGAACATTATCTGGTAAGAAATTACCCTCTTCATCTTTTGCATCTGTCATTGTACGAAACTTGTATACATAGAAGGGTTTTCCATGTAAGCCTGGACGTTGTTGTTTGAAAATAATAGGACTACCCAACTAAATTTCTTTTAAAATTCCATATAATTTTTGTGATAACCTCACAGAATCATAGTGTGTTTGAGCTAATTCTTTAGCATTTTTACAAGTTTTTTCATACAAATCTGTATTTTCTTTTAGCTCTCTTAAATAAGAGTAATATGCCTTTCTATCTTGATATCTAAATCCTTTTCCTGCACTACCTTTTCTTAACACATCATTCTGCCAACCTAAATAATTTAATATAATAGGTTTTCCAGCAGCAAGATAATCAAAAAATTTATTGGCACTATTATCTTGCAATATTGAGTAATCACTAACTGACATAATACCCACATCACTAAACTTCACTAATTCTAAAACCTCTACCTTAGACATTTGATCTAAAATATACACATTATCTAGCCCATAATCTTTCTTAATCCTTTTTAAGTTTTCTTTTTCCTTTCCTTCCCCTATTAATAAGTAAACTATGCTATCGTCTCTATAATTATTTGCAATCTCTAAAATATGTTCTAAACCATTCACAAATCCCATTGTTCCAGAATGAATACATACAAACTTATCTTTTAAAAATGGATAGCGCTTAAGAATATTCTCTTTATTCACATCAATCTTTTCAACCAAATGATTATTAGCTAAATTAGTAATTACAGATATTTTATCTGAAGGTATCCCTTTTTCAATTAAATTATTTCTCATACCTGTTGATAGGACAATAATATGGGCGGCATACTTATAAATTAACATTTCTAAATTACTCAGCATTTTAATTACAAGCTTATTTTTTATAAACCCTAACTGGATTGGTATATCCGGCCAAACATCCCTTACTTCAAAAACATATTTTTTCTTTAAAATTTTTGAAACCAATAAACCTGTTATCCCAATAGTTAAAGGTGTTGATGTGGCAAAAATTATATCGGTGTCCTTTTGCTTAATTCCTAATAGAATGCTTTTCATCATAAAATGTAAAAAGGCATATACTCTCTTTATAAAGGAATACCCCTGTTTATACTGCGTATTTGTTGAAATAATATCAATTCCATCATACTGATTTATATTAACTTTGTTACCTGTTAGTATGGTTACATTATTACCTTTTTCTGCAAGGTATTTTGAAAACTCAAACGATCTTGTCCCACCAGAGTTCACTTGAAAATATTGATGTATATACAAAATATTCATTAGTTCCCTCCTAAAATGCTCTTATATAACTTTATTAATTTTTTTTCTTCAACTTTCCAATTATATTTTTCCTGATAAGCCTTAAAACCATTTTCTCCAAGTTGTACACTCAATTCTTTATCATTTAAAATTTTATGCACAGCCTCTGTTATCTCTTCTATATTAAAGGGATTAACAACTACACCACTTTCACTACTTTCGATTAACTCCTTCCAATCGGGAAAATTAGAAGCAACTACCGGAATACCAAACGACATATATTCAAATATTTTTGTTGCTAAAGATTGAAGATAATTTTTTTCAGGATGTAAAATAGCTAAGCCTATATCTGCTTGTGCATAATAATCAAATACTTTGTGTAAAGGCAACCTCCCAGGTAATTCAATATACTCATTAAGATTATTCACCTTTATAAAATCTAAAGTATCTTGCTTAAGTTGTTTAGAAAAACTTCCAATCAAAATCAATTTAAACTTAAAATCTTTATTCCTTAATTCCCTTGCCATTTTCAACATTTCATCTAAACCTCTAGTTTTACTAATAGCGCCTGCATAAATAATATTAGGTACTTTATTTGTGGTAATATGTAGAGTATTTGTATTATCTAATGGGTAGTTTAAAATATCTTCTTTAACAATGCTTATATCTGTATAGTTATTTTTATAATATTTTTCTGCATAAATAACAGCATCACATTTTTTTATTAGGACTTTTTCTATATATCCTACTAAACTAGATAATTTCCCTCTAATAAATTTAGGTATCCATGACTTACTTTTTATAGCTGCCGGAAAGTCTTCATGCATATCATAAATAACTTTAGAATTAGTAAAGAGTTTTAGAAAATACCCTACTAGTAATAATTCTGGATCATGAAAATGATATATATCTGCTTTCTCTCGTAAAGCTTTAAAAAATAGACGGAACCATAAAACTGGTCTTGCCAACCTTTTTACTTTAGGAAGATATTCAATTGTTAAATTTCCATACGTCCCTTCATATTTCACATCATTTTGAACTGCACATAACTTTACTTCATAACCCTTTTTGGCTAAACTGATTGTTTCTTTATAAAATACTCTTGTATCATTCCATGGATGAACTGAACTAAAAATAAACACTTTCAAAATATCCGTCACTCCCAATAAACATAACAATATATATTATTATCCTAATAAAAGAAAGAGGTATTTTATTAATAAAATACCTCTTTCTTAATAAATTATTGCATTTGAAGAACTTTTTTTGGTTTCTCATTAGCACCTAGCTTGATAATTTTTGTATCATCAAACTCTTTAAAAGCATTTCTTGTATCTACAATTAATTTACTGTTTTTAACTACCATAGTATCATTATAAGCTTTATGATTTGTAATTAAAATTACACAATCATATTCTGCTAAACTTAAATAGTCTAATGCAACCGAATCAACTTTTTCTCCATATTCATCTTTAAATGAATGCGCATATGGATCATTATATTCTACACGAGCTCCACCATCTCTAAGTAATTTATAAACTTCTAAGCCTGGTGATTCACGTAAATCATCTATATCTGGTTTATAAGCCATACCTAATAATAATAATCTTGAACCCATTACAGACTTTTGATGTGTATTCAAAGCATAACTCACTTTATTATAAACATATTCTGGCATATGTTTATTAATTTCTTGTGCAGTTTCAATGAATCGACTAAAGAAATTTGAACCTTTCGCCTTCCAAGCCAAATACATAGGATCAAGTGGAATACAATGTCCACCAATGCCTGGACCTGGAGTGAATTTCATAAATCCAAATGGCTTTGTATTTGCTGCATCGACTGTTTCCCAAATATCAATACCTAATTTATCACATAACATAGCCATTTCATTAATAAATGCTATATTAATGCTACGAAACGTATTTTCAAGAAGTTTACTCATCTCTGCAACCTTGGGAGATGAAACTGGAACTACAGTATCAATAAAACTACTATATAAATTCACGCCCAATTCTGTACATTTTTCAGTAGTTCCACCTAACACTTTAGGTGTATTTTTTGTATTATAGTGCTGATTGCCTGGATCTACCCGTTCTGGAGAAAAACATAGGAAATAGTCTTCTCCTACTATGTACCCTTGATTATTTAATTCTTCTTCAATTAATTCTTCAGTAGTTCCAGGATATGTAGTACTCTCTAATGTAATTAGCAAACCTTTATGCATATAGTTCTTAATTTCATTCATCACAGCAATAATATAATTCATATCAGGTTCTTGAGACTTAGTTAAAGGAGTTGGTACACAAATACTAACTGCGTCTAACTCTTTAATAATTTCGAAATTACTAGTAGGAGTAAACTGACATGATTTATTAATAAATTCAATTTCTTCATTACTAATATCAATAATATAAGAATTATTATTTAGAAGTTTATCTACCTTTTTATTATCTAAGTCAATTCCGTATACATTATATCCAGCTTTTGATAACTCCACCGCTAGGGGTAGCCCAACATAACCTAATCCAATAACGCCTACTTTAGCATTACGATTTCCTATTTTTCCCTTTAATCGGTTATAATAGTTATTCACTTTTATTTCCCCTTTATATTAATATACAAAAAAATAAACATTTATTAATTCTCATTTAAACTGTTTAATCTCAAATCCTGCCTTACAGTAAATTCCCATAATACAGCTGGATATATATGATAAAGACATAAAGCAAAACATTACCCTATTATCATTTAAGTCCCCTGAGATATTTGCATTTAAAAAATAAAATAAAAATACTATAAATATAGAGTAACTAAAGCTATCATCCTTACCACTTCTATAAAAGTAAGGTGCAATGCACCTAAATATTAATAAGAGAAAAAGAACAAGCCCTACAAGACCTAATTCTGCTATTATTTCTAAGAAAATATTATGTGGATAGCCTCTAGCGTCTGTATCATTATAGTTATAACCAAATCCACCAATGCCATCTCCTACAATGGGGTTTTCAGCAAATAATTTAAAGGCAAAATCATATCTATCAGTTCTTCCTTCAGCTGATTCTCCGCCTCCTGAATCTGTTAAAAGCACCTGAAACCTGTATATCATGGTATCAAAAAGACCCGCTTTAGCTAATGTTCCCAATACACAAACGCTCAATAGTATGACGATAAAAAACAAATTAAATCCTTTTCTAATATAAATCTTCTTTTTTATTTTAATAGATGAAATCGCTATATAAACCAACATACAGACTAGTGCTACTAAAGGCATCCTTGAACCTGATGCAAATAATGACACAAGGTTAAGTATGATTCCTATAAATGCCATAATTTTAATCATTCGATTTTTATTACTAATAATATAAAATAGTAATATTAATAGAATTCCCATAGCACTAACTCTACCTAATGATAAATAATTGCCCCCATTCACAGAAACAAAGCCAATATATGCGTTTCCTAATGACGACTTTAAATCTTTTACTGCATAACAAGACATAATTACAGAAATAAGAATAGAATAGAATATAAATTTCTCTATATCTCTTTTATTTTTAAATATAAAAAATGGTCCAATAAATGCCCAAGCAGTAAATGATATAAACCGAACTGCTTTATCAAGACCGTATAGATGGCTACTACTGTAAAATAGACTAAGCAAAATGAACATAGCTAATAAAATATAGATCCCTATAGGCTGGATAATACTTTTATTAATTTTAGGTTCATTAATAAATTCTATTAGCACTAAAGTTGCTGATAATAATAGGCCTAACATAGACAAATCTAAGAAAAAAGCTCCTGTCGAAGCTTGTTTAAATGCTCCTGCGAATAAAAATAGCGCAAAATAAAATTCTTTATATACAGGAAAACATAGTATTTTTTTCATTTTATCCCCTCTAACCCATACTAATTCACTCTATGTATTCAATGTGTTATCAACATTTTTTAATTTAAAATAAATTAAGGTCAACAATACAATATATGATAAGGCCATAAACATTCCATAACATAATAATGTTAGTTTAGGATCCCAAAACAAATTTTTTGCTGCGAAAAAAATAACTATTACTCCAATAAGTCTAGATATATCCCAAATTAACTGATGTTTTTGTAATTCTAATACTGTAAGGGTTTGAGAAAGAGGAAAAGCAATAAAATATGCTAAATACATAGGGGCCAAGTATTGAGAATAAACCCCAGATTCAATCCATTGCTCACCAAAACCTACCTTAAATATCCAAGGACCTAAAAGTAAAACCCCTAAAAATGGTACCAACCCTAATATAAACAATTTTTTAACTAAGCGTAGAAAAAATTGTTCTAAACCTTTTTTATTATTGCGTATATCACTACTCAACTGCCCTAAGTAAACTTGAGCTATTGATTGACCTAATATACCTAAAGGGGCCATAATCACCTTCTGAGACAATGCAAACCACCCTATTATACTTTGATTGTAGATTGCAACCATTATAATAGGTGGTATTTGTAAAGCAGCTATATTAATAACAGCTGACCAACTCGATATTAATGGGAATTTTTTATACTGTTTCAGAACTCGCCATAACCCATTTACAGAAATATCCTTCGGAATATTAACATCTTTCAATGTACTCTTTAGTAAAGTTCTTATACCAGCCCCTTTTCCAATGATATCTCCAATGATTAAACCAATTGGACCATTAAATTTAATACCTAGAATCACATAAGAGGTTACTTGTCCTATGCTCTGATTAACTTTTGTTTTTGCTATTGTACTAAATTTTTTTTTACGGATAGCCCAATAATTTAAAAATTGATACACCCCCATAAAAAAAATACTTAGAGGTAATACCCATAAGAAATTTACTATTGCGCTAACCTTATCTAGATTTATAATAATATCTTTCAGTGAAAATATACCAATAAATACAAAGGAACTTATAAGACATACAATAATAAATGACAATACTACTAAATGTAATGCTTCTTCATCATTCTTTGCTATAGGAATAGCTGATTCATATTTTAAAGAAGCTAGCACTAGTACAAATGAAAGTAATGAACCATATATCCCTGCGAGTCCAAAATCATTAGGGCTATAAATTCTAGCTATAATAAATGACGATGCAAAAACAATAATTTGACCTAAAATTGTTCCACTTAATAACATAAGCAAACTAGAAAGAAAATTTCTTTTTGCCAACTTATTTTTCAACACTTTATACATATCTCGATATCCTCTTTTGAGTATCTAAATTTCTTTCTAATTTATTATTTGCAAACTTTATTAAAGTATCTCTTGTTTGTTCCGGGGAATATAATCCAAACTCCTTTAAAATACCTTGTATATCCTCTATATTAATATCAATAGTTTTTCCAACAAAGATTTTAGGATATATTTGTTTTTCATGTACCTCGTCATCAGTCAATAATTCTTCAAAAAGCTTTTCTCCAGGTCTAATCCCTGTAAATTTAATACCTATTTCGTCAGTAGAGTAACCCGAAAGATTAATCAGGTTTCTTGCTAAATCAACAATTTTCACTGGTTCATCCATATCTAATAAGCTTTGTTCCAGTTCAAAGGAGTGATCGAAATGATCTTCAATTGCACGTTTCCCTTTGCCAGTTACGATGATGATGTCTTCAATTCCAGATGCAATTGCTTCTTCCACAATGTACTGAATCGTTGGTTTATCAACGATTGGCAACATTTCTTTCGGCATTGCTTTTGTCGCTGGTAAAGATCTTGTCCCCAGCCCAGCTGCTGGAATGATGGCTTTTTTTACTTGTTTCAACTTGCATTGCCCCTGTTTTTATATATATTTATATATATATATTATAAAATTTATAACAATTTTATAATAATAACGGGCATCTAACCCGACCTCACACCATGCTTTTGACAACAAGCGTATCTAAGGTAAAGCTTACTCTACCCACAGCATAGCCGAGTGTCTCCATTGATATTGGTTAGGAGGCATCACCAAATGTTTATACTTAAAAGAGACCCAGTATTTTCTTACGTCGCACCTGTTCTGGTTCTTCTCGGTAAATTATCTCCCCGCTTATTAGTGAATATGTATTTTCTTTGAAATAATAAAGTGTAGAGCTCCCAAATGACTTCTCTATTACCTCATATGCTGCTTGTAGGTGAAATGAGCGCGTTGTTGTGTTATGGGCATCTGATGATATGACATGTGCTAAATGGTGTTCAATGAGTTGTAACGAAAATTTCTTGATTTTCTTTCCAAACTTTCCTGCTATACTCCCCGCAGTAATTTGCGTGAGTGCGCCTTGATTTACGAACTTATACAATACCCCGGGGCGTTCGATGATTTCCGTATTTCGCTCTGGATGCACAATGATCGGCGTGATTCCTTTTATACGCAGTTCATATAACATTTTTTCTGCATAGCGCGGGACATGATTTGCTGGGAATTCAATTAATATGTATTTATCCGTACGATTCAATGTAACAATTTCCCCTAACTCGTAGTCTTCTAACAATTCTCCGTATAACCTGATTTCTTGACCAGGTAAAATGGTTAAATTAATGCCTTCTTCTTTCAATCTATCATTTAACTGCTTTACCTGACGAAGAATGCCTTCTGCTGGATTAATATAAACACCATTTTGTTGATGCGGAGTRGCAACGATTGTATGAATWCCTTCTTYRCATGCTGCCTTTGCCATCGCRATRCTRTCTTCGATTGMTTSTGCYCCATCATCGAYACTAGGCAARATRTGACAATGTAAATCAATCATTCCCTTACACCCCTTCTCTATCTATTCTTCATTTACTCTTTACATTGTGAATATAAGAGGAAAAGAAGATGTCTTCTCTTTCCTCTCATCTATTTAGTTAGTTAGAACCGTAATAATAATACTCAGATCCTGTTTGTTCTTTATCATTTAGAATAACGCCAAGTAATGTACCCTTTGCGCCATCAAGTGCTTGCTTTGCTTTAATCGCCGTATCCTTTTCTGTTACGCCACTTCGGACAACTAGTACAGAAGCATCACATTGATTTGCCATAACTTGCGCATCAGTAACTGGTAAAATCGGAGATGTATCAAAGATAACGAGATCATACATGCCATATGCTCCTGAAAGTAAATCTTTCATCGAGTTCGATCCCAACAATTCCGCTGGGTTTGGCGGGATTGGCCCGCATGGCAGGAAGTTTAAATTTCTAATCTTTGTATTTTCCACACATGTCTCAAGTGTTTTACTACGTGTTAATACACTTGTTAAGCCAAAAATATTCTCAACTTGTAACATTTGATGTAGTGCAGGCTTACGTAAATCCGCATCAATGAGTAATACTTTTTTACCTTGCTGTGCAAAGACTATTGCAATGTTAGCAGCTGTGGTTGTCTTTCCTTCACTTGAATTAGCGGATGTAACGATAAGAGAACGAATTTTTTTATCAACGGATGCAAATTCAATATTTGTTCGTACATTTCGATATTGTTCCGAAATAGATGATTTCGGTTGTTCATATGCAATAAGCTGACGACGTACGCGTGATGCTTTTTTCTTAAGAACCAATTGTATGCCCTCCTACTCTCTTTGCCCTTGACCGACTGCTTCTTTTCACATTATCTTCCATATGAGAAATCACTCCAAGAACTGGTAGACCTAGAAATTTTTCGATATCTTCTTCTTTTTTGAATGTGTTATCTAAATATTCTAGTAAGAATGCAAGTCCGACAGAAGCCATTAAGCCAACGACAAATGCAATAGCAACATTTAACATCTTATTAGGCCTAATTGGAGATTGCCCTTCCGCCACTTCTGCTTTTGATAGGATTGTTACATTATCTACACTCATAATTTTTGCAATTTTACTTTTGAATACTTCCGCTGTTGTATTTGCGATATCACGAGCCAATTTTGCATCTTTGTCTTGTACTGTAACCGCAATAACTTGCGAATCTTTCTCATTAGCTACGTTAACTTTGTTATTTAATGCTCCAGTTGACATATTCAATTTCAACTTTTCTTTCACTTGATCTAAAATAACTGGGCTTTTCACAATAACTTTATATGTATTCGTTAATTGAAGACTTGTTTGTACTTCCCCAGGTTGGAAAACACCCTCTTGTTTCTTTTGGTTAACAAGAATTTGCGTTGAAGCTTGGTAAATCGGCGTTATAAAGTAGAAACTTACGATTGCGCTTACAAGAGCTGCCCCAATCGTAATTGTGATGATCATAACTAAACGTTTTCTTAGAATAGTAAATAGTTCTTTCAAACTTATTGTTTCTTCCATGCCTTCCTCCAGCCTTCAATAATTTGTCATAAATTCCCTTATAAATAAATAAAACGTCAGATTTGCGGCTGACAATAAGAATCTAGTATCTAGTTCTAATCATGTTTAGTCCTAGACAACTATTTAGTATATTACATAACTCACATTAGCATAGCAATAATGGTTGAGAAATTCATTTAATAAATTGATAAATATTATAATGATAAATTTGACAAATTTAGATATCCTTTGTCGGGCATGGGTTTGCCTTTACCATATACTGATAATATGTGAATATAGTTAGTATTATTAGTGAATATATTATAAATTCACCTGTATATTTATAATAACTTGTTAAAAAACTTTCCATTATAAATTTTTATTCTATTTTTCAACAGCGTTTTTAGACGCTAAGTTGAGAAAGTTTTCCCGAAAATCCCTTATGTTTTTTAATCAAACGTTTGTTTAAATAAAGAGAACCTACCTATCAACAAATTCTCTTACTTTTCTTTTATTAAAAAGGAGATGAATGAAAAGTTTATTTTCATTCACCTCCCAACTTATCATATCTTTATTCTTTCTTATCACCAAGCGCGAATGTAACCTCAGCTTCACAAGCAATTTCACCGTTTACAGTTGCGACTGCTTTTCCTTTACCAATTGGTCCACGTACACGTGTCATTTCCACTTCTAAACGAAGCTGGTCACCCGGACGTACTTGACGCTTGAAGCGGCAGTTATCAATACCAGCGAAGAATGCGAGGCGTCCACGATTCTCCTCTTTTTTTAATACCGCAACAGCACCCACCTGCGCTAATGCTTCTACAATTAGAACACCTGGCATCACAGGATAATCTGGAAAGTGTCCATTAAAGTATTCCTCATTTGCCGTTACATTTTTAATCCCAACCGCACGCTTTCCTTCTTCTACTTCTAGAATTTGATCGACTAGTAGAAATGGATAACGATGTGGAATAATTTCTTTAATCTGTTGAATATCTAGCATATTATTCTCTCCTTATATACCAAATTGGTCATACCACCAACACACTGTCCTTATTATCCCATTCTCTATTGTTTTTGTCACGAAAAACAAGAAATGCTTTCTACCCAAAATATCTATTAGGACTATTCATACAAAAAAGATACACCCTTTTCCCTTCGCTAATCGGTATAACAAAATAATAGCAATTAACACGGAGGTTGGAAAAAAGGTGTATATCAAAGTTAGGGAAAGGCAATATACATTATTTGCCTCATGTGTCGTATTCATAGCTCATTATAAAGGACAAAAATAAGAAAGAAAAATTTAATATTTACTGCTTTTTACCATCATATCCTTAATTTTCTACAAATTTCTACAAATTTCTTCATTTTTCTTATATTATCTTAAATAGTATATCTAGAAATTAAGATTCGCAATCCAGAACACTATGCTTTATAAAAAAATAAATCCTTATGGATTAGCCTTTAATAAAAGTCCTATAAAATATCATCACAAAAGGTAATTAGTAATACTGAAGTCCTAAGTGAATAAAAAGAAATACTTATATAATATTCTTCACTATCTCTCTTTCATCTCCTCAAATCGTTTCCCTTCTCAATTACTTATATAAAATTAGTAGCAATTCAAAATACCAACAATTCCTTAGGTACTACCTCTCATTAATCACTGACCATAAAAATGTCTACAAGGTGCTTCAAAATATATTATCACAACTACACTAATAAACCTTTATATACAAAAATAGAAAAGACCCCTAGTCCTAAAGACAAGGGGTCTCGCTGCTTTTTGTTATATGGTATAAATAAAATCAGGTTCCATGTTAAATTATAACACGGATATTTATACATGTATATAGATGGTATATTAATAAGTCACAAAAAGTATTTCTAATTTTTTTACTGGTCACACAATTAAATTAAGCTCATATTTCCATAAAAAGACCAGTACACAAATACCAATTATCCCCCAAACCATAAATAATCAAATTGTGTTATCGGCCCGAAAGAAATAAAGGCAGTGTATTCCTTAAATTTGTAAAAAACAATTATAACAAGCCATATTTAAATGTTTACTTTGGCCTGTTGTCCAAGTAGGCTACTAAACAAACCACTTTCATCTTTCGCCAGTTGTGTAAAACTACCATGTTGAATAATTTGTCCTTGATCCATTACAATAACCTGATCAGCTTTACTTATAGTAGATAGTCTATGTGCAATGACAATAATTGTCATACTTCCTTTTAGTCTTTCCAGCGCCTCTTGTATTTTCGCTTCATTTTCAGCATCTAGAGCACTTGTTGCCTCATCCAGTACTAAAATAGAAGGCTTTCGAAGTATCGCTCTAGCCAGAACAAGACGTTGTCGTTCTCCTCCTGAAAGCTTGACTCCCCTATCGCCAATCATTGTATCCAATCCTTGCGAGAGCCTGCTAACAAAATCAGCGGAAGCAGAAAATTTCAACGCTTCCCAAAGTTGTTCCTCACTTGCATTTGGCTCAACCATTCTCAAATTGTCTCTTATACTGGCATTAAATAAAAATGGATCTTGAGGAACATAGCTAATGGATTTCCTCAATGATAATAGGCTCTTACTTGTTAAAGGCTTGTTATCTATTAATAATTGACCGCTCTCCGGCTGCATAAGTCCCATTACGATATCAATTAATGTACTTTTTCCAGCACCGGAACGCCCCGAGATAGCTGTCATACAATTTGCAGGGATGCGCAAATTAATATCTTTGAGCGAATACACAGCATTTTCTTTATTGTAGCGGAAAGAGATATTCTGACACTCAATAGATTGTTCTACCTGAATAGGATTTATACCATTATAATCCTGCTCTATATCTTGCAATTCTATACTTTTCTTACACTCTTCCTGTAATTGCAGCAAATCTTTAAAAGCGGGAAGATTCGCTGCAATTTGTTCCATGTTTGATTGTATACCTGCAAATCGTGGCCACAAACGAGAAAATATAAGAATAATTAATAATAATTGCTCAGTTTTCGTCTGAAACAGCTTAACAGATAGAAAGATAAGACTAGCAATGAAAACAGCTGATGCAATTTTATAAAAGAGTTGAGAATTATTTCTCACCTTAATATATGCAAACTGTTCACGTTCCACATCTTCCACCCAATTACGTAACCACATATAACGAGATCGTTCTAGTGTATTACTCTTAATATCCTTAATTCCATTAAAATGATCAGTTATACCTGCAAGATACGCTTTTGAATTCTCTGAGGTTCGACCACCTAATCTTTTTGATTTTTTAATAAATCTTCGTGAAAGAAAGGCAAGTACCACAGCGCAACATAGTACAAAAATTGTTATATCTGCCGCTAACCAAAAAGCAAAACCAATCTGTATAAATGTAAACATTAAAGAAGTGAGCAACTGTAAAAATAAATTAGTGCCTGCGCTAACGCGCCCTAATTCCGTTGTCAAAGAATTGATAAGATCTGATTTTCTCTTTTTCACAAAAAAACTCCAGTTGGCCTGCAACAATCCACGATAAATTTCCAATCTCAAATGATTAATAAAACGTATCTGGATTTTCGCATTACGAACTGTTATATTCCTTTGCAAAAGCGCTTGTCCCACGACCAATATAATATATATTCCTAATACAAGTGGTAATCCTAAATTAGTTGGAAACTCACCTAGGAATCCAAGAACCCCTGAAAGAGGGCTTGCCTGTTCATTCATCTTCGCAATACCGCTAATACTTATCATAGGAATTAATAATAAAATGCCGATTCCTTCTACAAGACTGACCAATACCATTCCCATGAGATTAACAATGAGAATGTTTCCAGTAAAAGAGTATAATCGCTTTGTAAAATATAAAATATTTCTCATTTTCACTTCTCCTTACGGTACCTCATTTCCCTCCAAATCCATAAAATCGGCCGCAAAGGGAAATATAAAACATGCAGTTGTTTTGGCAGTGGTAAAGTTTCCACATCCTGAGGATAAGGATACAACCAACTAAGATGAAACAGTAGCTTTTGAGAGCTTGTCTTTAACAAATATAAATATCGCTCATGATATTTTGAAACTTCTTCTGGAACGGGATCTGTATGCAAGTTAATCATATTTTCCAAGTAATATATAGCAAGCTGCGCTAATTGCGTTACCCTTCTCCCTGACATTAATACTTTTGCCTCTTCTTCTATTATAAGAGTATCTAAAAGCTCAGAAGATAAAATAAGCGCCTGACCTACCAGCTGCTTACATCCATATCTTTTTAACAGAACAGTAAGTTCTTTCCAATCTATTTCTTGCCTTACCATACGGTCAATATCTGTTAACCATCGAAGCCTGGACCAACCATGCCTAGTCCCATGAGTCACAAGAAACATAAACAAATCCTCTCTACCTAAAAAATAGACAGGATAATTTGTAACAGGACTCGTCCTCTTTCGCCCCCATAACTCATCGAAGCGTGGTTCCTTTCCCGGTCCTGGGTGTAGTCGCCAATGAATCTCCAATTTCACCTTACTTATCGGATGCATGTAAGTTGTATGGTGGCGTCTCCACTTCCATTCATTCATAACCGTCGGAAAATCATCCTCTTTGACATAACCATTCTTTACAAGTAATTCGTTCACTTTTCCAAGATCATCTATAGGAACAAGGGCATCCAGATCCCCTGATGTTCGAAGGGAAACATCTCCATATAGGTCTGCGCCAAGAATAGGGCCCTTCAAAAATAGAAGTCGAAGTTGGTTTTCAGCAAATAATTTACTTACCTTTCCCATTTCCCCACTTAAATGAAGCATATGGAATGTATTCCTTTTAAAATATGTACTTAATACTTGCATAACATTTGATGGAACTAACTGTTTATCAATAGATTTCATTTTTGGATAAATGAACGCGTACATACGATGATGCAGCGCCAGTTTCAAAAATTTGTTCCAATCAATATTTATGAACCAGTCTCCCGGGATTTCTTGTATCTCTTTATCTTCTTTCTTTATAATTTCAAGTAACAATTTTAGTTCTTTAGGTAAATGACTCAAATCAAGATTACAACCGGTATACATCTCATTCTCCTTCAAGATTTTTTTACCCTATCCTTTTTGCAAATTTACCAACAACAGTAAACCTCTTCATTTCTTCTACGCCAGTAATATAAAAGGGCCCGCTACGTAACCACGCATGGGCAATCATATTTCCTGTCTCATCTTTCGCGGTCCCTAAGTAAAGGGTGCTTTCAATCTGTCGCTTCTCCAACATTTTCATTGCAGCGATAGCTTTAACGAGACACTGGCTTTCCCAAAATGTATAACGGCTCATCATATGCACTGCTTGAGAAATTTTCCTTAACGTAATCTTTTCCGATTCATCATAGCTTAAAGACGTTTCTGCCATATGAATTCCTAATATAGGAGCAGCTTTAGAAAACGGTATACTTTTAAGAATACGAGCCCAGCCTAAATAAAAGAAAGCTTCTATAAGTAATAATTTTGTTCCCATATCGAACGACAAGAAAGCTTTGGCTTTATTTATGATATTCATCGATCCTACTCCTAATCTATTAAATCTGGAACGTTCAATTAAAGATCAAAGTTTTTCATCAACCGAGATTAACCCTTCTGCATACAAATGATTTAAGAAAGAGAGTACTTGTTCCTTACATTCTGCCTCTTCAATCATATATCGAGACAATAATATATCAATCACTTGATTGACAGATATTAATTCATTAATTAAACTCCAAATTTCACCACCTATACCTCCTAAGTTATAGTATTTCCCATTATGGATGCTCATCATCACTTTCTCCCCATCCATATCGCTCACTACATTTTCCTGACCTTGTACAACAAAACTGTGTAATGAAATTGCTTGTTTACTACTCATTATTTTTCCCCCTCTTTTAAAGACTCTAGAATTTTGGATACTAAATCATGTGCCGTAAACTTTGAAATAGGACGTCTCAATTGAAACATATCTATTTTGTTTACGATATTTGTAGAATGCATAAAATGCCATTCCATCATCCCCAATCGTGGGATTAATGAATTCCTATATGTATGACGCAGCAATGTACGTAGTCTCTCCAGTCCTTCAATCTGCTGAAGTTCAACATCCCCATTTTCTACTTTCACTAATTCGAATACACCTGCCAATGGTAATGGTTCCTCGAAAAAGTTAGCTGTAACAGGGACAGCATATTTAGTTTCCCTTTCAAATAATGGCTGATAATGCGCTGTCTCCATTCCGAACTGATCAAGACTCTCTTTCCATAACTTTTGTTGCGGGTAAGATGGTGTAACAAAAGGAGTATTATCCTCAGAAAGAGACACAGCAATTACATCATCGCTTAAAAGCTGATAGCCTTTGCTTAAAAGGGCTGATGCAAGAGTTGATTTTCCAGCTCCCGATCTTCCTACAAAAGCATACGCCTTTCCATTGATGGCTATTGCACTTCCATGCAGAGGGAGTATTTTTCTCTGCATCAACAATGCCCCCATACAAGTCCCAAGAACATAAAGCCGAATCTTATCTTGATCGGACCCTTTCATAGGTGAAACAATAATTTTTTCTCCATTTTGAATACAAAACGTAGCAGTTTCGGGGATTTGAAACATAATTAATTCTTCTTCAACTACAAATACTGACTTCGGAGAAGATAACTCTCCCCATAATTGGGACAAATCTGCAGTTTCTATTTTTACGTCTACTTCATTTTCGTAATTACTTACTTGAGGCAATTCCGGCAGGGGAATCTCACTTAATAGGGCTAATCCGAAGGCTTTGTAAATCTCTTTCTTTACAGTATGTATCATCTTTCTCACTCCAAATAGTTGAAAAATTGATTAAAAAAAACCCTTATACCGTAATTAAACTATATAAGGGCTGTAAAGCATATAAATCTCATTTAAATATTAGTGCATTAGCTGTGGTGAAGTGCGCCTTGCTCATCCTCATCTTCAAAAACTTGGTCAACAAGTCTCTTTCCAGGTCCAGCCATTGTCATGTTGATATCAAGCACTTCTAATACTGGTGATTGCCATTCTTGTTTCATAATTTCACCCCCTTTCAAATATATTTTTTGATAAATCGATAGACAATAAGACTACGCATTAAAATTCTAAAATCCGGATCAAACACGTATTCTACTTGTGGTTCTCCTTGAATTTTCAAAATCGCACTCTTAATAATCTCTATATTAAAAAAGTTAGAGGCCACTGGGTCTTTACTAAGCTGCTGAAGTTCCTCGATAAACATTTTCCATGAAGGAATCATGCGATGAACCACATCAGCTGCCTGTATTCCCCGCACACGTTGATTTAATCTTACTTTGTCAGGAAGAAATCCTTTTGTGGACCTCCGGACAAGTGCACGATTTAGGCCATTTTGAACAAATTGTTCGAGTGGTAACGATAAACAGAATCGAATTACCCGTAAGTCATTCGTTGGATCATGCCCTTGTAAACCATAGCGCAAGGAGAGCTTTGTTCCACTTGTACCCGTTGTATTCCACAAGTTTAGCTGTTCAAAATGTTTCTGCCTTATTTCATATATATTTGGGATAGAAGCCCCTGTTACTTTCACACCATGTTCTTCAAGCTTTCTAAATACATCAGTACGTTTTGCAAGTTCTGAATTAACTAGCGTTGGCAGTTCGTATTGCTGTTCCGAGGAAAACATGTTGTTTATCGATGGAAATGCTTTCTTCCCTACAACTTTCAGTATTCTCGATTTTTTGACCCCAACGTTCTTACCATACAAATCAATTTCACGATAAAGTTGCAACCAGTTGAAGTTTTTAAGTAAAATCGCATAATAATCTAAAGCTGGCCCCCAAGAGATTGTGAAATTTCCTCTCGCTCCATTTAAGAGCACCCCAATCCCTTGTTGTTGGGCTTTTTCATAAATTCCTTTCACCCAGACGGAATTTTCGAAAAATTTATATGGCATCTCCATAATCTCAAGCCAATCATCAATTTCTGAGAAAGAATTTTCTCCCGGAAAATTCAAATAATTCCCTTCAATATTCCCTACATGTTGTACTGTAGTTTGAATAAATGGCTTTTCATCAGCAATCGTATGACCACGAGTCCAATCAGTAAACCCTTCTGCAGGTACTGAGCTGAATGTATATAATTTTTTGTTCTCTTTTTGCAGGGCTCTCGCAGCAAAGCTAGCAACAGCACCTGAATCTAATCCCCCACTTAAATGAGAACCAACATTACGATGAGTACGTAACCTTGATGTTACTGCACTTTCAAATACGTCCCTGAACGCCTCTTCATAATCTTCATTTGATTTGAGTTGCAACTGCTCCTCTACAAATAGTGTGTCGTATTTCGCAATACTAACTCTTCCCTTAACTACGGAGATAGTATGAGAAGGGGGGACTTGCTCTATATTTTTATGCACTGTTGAAAATGCATCTATTGTATCAAGCATATTAGGTATTGCTAAATATTCAGCTAACCATTGCTCATTCAATTCCTTCCCGACGTACGGTAAAGAAAACAGCGGTTGTATGCTAGTACAAAAAGCAAATTGATTTTGATTGCGGTAAAAGTAAAAAGTCCGACTTCCTGAAAAATCACGTGCACCAAAAAGTAATTGCTTTCTCTCATCCCAAATCATAAAAGCAAAATCACCAATTAGATACTTTGGTACATGCTCTCCCCACTTTTGATAAGCGAGTAAAATCAACTTACTATCAGGCATCTCTCTTCTATGTACCTTTTCTACTTGCAATCTATCGAATAATTCATTGCGATTATCAATAATAGCATCAGCAGTTATAACCAATTGTGTTTCATAATCATAGTAAGGTAATTGTTCATTAATAGATTCAGATGTTATCCATTTTGCATGGGAGCCCAAAAAAATATTTTCCTTGTGCCATATATCGGTATTGTCACCTGGATAACGAGATAAATCCTTCATGATTCCAATCCTATGTTCAGGTGGTACCGGTTCTCCATTTAAATGATAAATTCCGGTTATTGCACTCATTTTTTTCCTCCCACTACGAGACAATTAAGGGAAAACCCGATGGATAAGCCAATTACCAGATATATCAAAAAAATGTTATTAATATACCAGAAAAACCTTTCCTCAAACTACCTCGTTTACGCATAACAAATTTTAAAGCCCGATTTTATAGCCTTAAATCTATTTTCAGTTGAAGTGTTCAAGCTTCCAGGTTACCTATCCTATTGTAAACCCTTGCATTTTAATTTTCTCAAAAAAAAGAACAAAGGTTTGATTTTCTTAATTCGAATCAAAATATTACCATCTGAATTTTATATGAATAAAAATTCTTGAATTTAATATACCAATAAAACGTTTATATTCTTTATAAAGAATATAAAATCAGATTACCATTTCACTATTGTATTGTCAAGCATCTATATACTCAAAAAAATGAATATTTATGTATCTTTTTTAGCAACTGTAAGAACAAATAATACAGTAAAACTTTAATCAGTAGGAGGTTCTACATACCTACTGAATATTGATCTCATCAATCGAGCTTTTACGAGCATTCCATCCATCTTCTTAATGTTCACAAATAGCAGGATAAACATTATATCTTACAAATACACAGGAGAATTTTCATCTTTTTATATTTTAAAAATTTCTGTGCTATGATATTTTATATAATTTATTATTAACCTACTAATTAAAGTTGATTTTTCACGTGTTATGTTCTCTATTACTTTATTCTCCTGCTTCTTTAATCGAAACAGGAGAATAACCTTTTTATATGTATACCATTTTTACAAAGGGGGTGATATAATATGCGTTTACCACTAATAATGCTAGCAAAAAATATAATTCGCATTTACCACAAGATTATGTACGCTTACTATTTCACTCTTTATAGGGATTGCTGTGATTTTCATTCAAAAAAAATTTTTTTCCGTAAAATGAAATTTCACAAAAACGGCACTGAATGAGATATTAAATCCTCCTAGTTCATTAATGCCTTTCTTAATTAAAGCTCTTTCTATTTTTTATCTTTACATGCCAGCGCTTACCGTCAATATATTCTTAATACATGTAATAACTCTTGTCTGATCTTTTTCTGTCATACCTGATCCAGATGGAAGACATAGACCGGTTTCAAATAGTTTTCTAGCAATATCTTCACGTTCACTATGAGAATAATAAGTTATTCCCTCAAATAGCGGTTGCATATGAAGAGGTTTCCAAACAGGACGCGCCTCAATGTTTTCATTTTCCAGTTGTTTCAGTAATGTCTGAATCGATACTCCTGTTTTTTCTTCATCTACAGTAAGAACTGTAAGCCATCGGTTTGAATAAGTATCCTCTAACTCAGGCATAAACTGTATACCTGGGATGTGAGATAATTCTTGATAATATCTATCGAATATTCGTCTTCTTGCATGTACTCTCTCTTGTAAGACCTGCAGCTGCGCTCTACCTACACCCGCTAAAATATTACTCATACGATAATTATATCCAACCTCACTATGTTGGTAGTGTGGAGCCGGATCTCTTGCTTGAGTAGCTAAAAATCTTGCTTTTCTCAATGCTTCGACATCATTCGAAACAAGCATACCTCCGCCCGAGGTTGTAATGATTTTATTTCCATTGAATGAATAAACACCGAATTTTCCGAATGTTCCACTCGCTTTACCTTTGTAGGAAGAACCAAGTGATTCCGCTGCATCCTCCACTACTGGAACATTATATGTATTACATAACGAAAGAATCTCATCCATTTTAGCGCTTTGTCCATATAGATTCACAACAATTACTGCCTTCGGAAGTACCCCTTTCTCTTTTGCATCACGTAATGCACATTCTAAAGCCTGCGGTGACATATTCCATGTTTCAGGCTCTGAATCAATAAATACTGGTGTAGCCCCTAAATATAAAATTGGATTTGCGCTCGCTACAAAGGTAAGACTTGAACAAAACACTGTATCTCCATCTCTTACATCCAATAAGCGAAGTGCCAAATGGATAGCAGAGGTTCCTGAACTAACTGCAGCCGCATCAAGAACTCCAACATGGGATGAAAGTTCACTTTCAAACGCATCTACATTTGGACCAAGTGGAGCAATCCAATTCATATCAAATGCTTCCCCTATATATTTTTGTTCATTACCGCTCATATGTGGAGCGGAGAGATAGATTCTTGTTTTTTCCTGCGAATATGTCACTTTAAACACTCTCCTATAATTCTTTTTTTATTACCCTAGCCGGAATACCCACTGCTGTACAATTCGCTACAATATCACATATGACTGTTGCTCCCGCACCGATAATAGACCAATCTCCAATTGTGAGATTTTGAATCACATTAGCTCCTGCTCCTACATGTACCCCTGTCCCTACAATAACAGATCCAGTCAATACAGCATTAGGAGAAATATGCGCAAAATCTTTTACCTTATTGTCATGTTCAACAATAGCGCCTGTATTGACAATAACGTGATTCCCAATCTCAACATCTGCATTAATAATTGCACCGGGCATCACAACCGTACCAGCTCCAATCTTTGCACTTAAACTAACAATAGCCTGTTTATGTATAAGCGTCGCATAGCGATGACTGGGAATCTCTAACTGCTCCATAATTATCTTTCTTGTTCTGTTATTTCCTATAGCTATCACGAACTTTGTATCTACATGCTCATCCATTAACTTTACAGCTGCAGAAATAGGTCCAAAATAAACGCCATCCTCAACTTTTAACTCTTTATACACATCATCTAATTGCGCAATGATTTCATAATTTCCATATGATAGGATAATATCTCGGATTACTTTACTATGGCCACCTGCCCCAATCATAATTATTCGCATCCATCTCACCTCCTCAAGAATTCTTTGTACCATTAAATTTTTCCACAGTTACATGCCCAACCTGATTGATTCCTTCTGACTTAAATACTTTCTTTGCCGTTAACAACAAAATTTTCATATCAAGCCAAAAAGTCCTATTATCGACATACCACACATCAAAATCAAATTTCTCTTCCCATGAAATTGCATTTCTTCCATTCACTTGAGCCCATCCTGTAATTCCTGGTCTTACCATATGCCGCCTAGATTGTTCTTCTGTATATAACTCTAAATATTCCATTAATAGTGGTCTGGGACCTATTAAACTTAAATCTCCTTTTATAACATTGAATAACTGTGGCAACTCATCCAAACTACACTTTCTAAGAAATCCCCCAAACTTAGTAAGCCTTACATCATCAGGCAACAGATTGCCGTTGCTATCTTTCTCATCAGTCATAGATCTAAACTTGTAAAGAGAAAAAGACGCACCATGTAATCCCGGGCGTTGCTGCTTAAATATGATGGGGGAACCTAACTTACATCTAACTAATACGGCTACTATACTAATAGGAACTAACAGTAACACCAATAATGATAAAGAAACGAATAAATCAAAAAATCTTTTCATAAATAATTATACTCCAATCGAAAATTTTTTGGAGAGTTCCCCACAGAGCAGGATTCTAATCTTCTAATTGTTTTTGGTAATTCTCCCCAATTTAATCCTACCCTCAGTTTCATATACATAACATGAAAGTCATTTGCAGTGTATATTCTTCTATAAATTTCTTCACTCAGTATGTTATAGATACAATCCTTCGTTTCCTAAAGTATCGGACGCCTAAGCCCATAATAAAACCGCTATATTTTTATACAAAGATAGCGGTTTATTATTTCTACATTCAGTTAATGATAGTATTATCTATTAATCTAGCATTTGTACTTGTGCCAATAGATACATCATTGAATACATATTTGGCCGTAGTCATCACCTTGTCCCTAATCAGTCAGTATGAACTAAGAAGGGCTTCATTCCATAGTCTATAGTTCACAGGGCTTTCTCTAAAACGTATGGTAATAGAATTTAACAATATCTTAGTTAAAATTAATAAGAAATTTTCTTGTTTAAATTGAATTTTTTTAATAACTTTTGTGAAATCCCTCTAATAATCCCAAATAAATATTTAAACTCTGTTGTTTTATAAAAAATCAATATATAAATCACATTAGGAACTATGATACAAATCATTCCCTTTAACAATAATTCCAAGAAATTGCCTGATAACGTGAAATTGCTCAAGAAACTTGTAATAAAATACGTTCCTATACCTATCGCTGCGTAGTAGGAGTATTTCAAGAAATAATCCATTACAGACCTATTAAATACATTTTTGTATACTAAATAAGGAGTAATCCAGAAAGGAACAACAAGCACACTTACAAGTGTACCAATAAAGACACCTATTATTCCCATATACTTAACTAATACAATAGAAATTACTAAATTAACAGCAGCTTGAACCAAAGGCGCATATCTATCCTCATGAAAAACACCCGCTGTAGTTTTTACAGTCGTTATGGAATTCCTCATGCCCCTTTCATAAAAAATAATTATTAATACAAGCAACACACTTTTGCTCATAAGATACTCTGTTCCAATCCATAAAGTGATAAAAGGTTCTATTGTAATGCATAAAAGTATAGAGAAGAATGAGTATAACCAAAAATTTAAAAGCATATAGACTTTATACACACTATAAACTTTCTCTACGCTTTCCTCTGCTACTAAATTTCCTACACTATGATATGTATTATTAAAGATTTGATAAGTAAAGTTTCTACAAATATCTATTAACATATTATAATTAGAATATAATCCGACTGCCGCCACACTGATAAATGAAGATATAATAATGTTATCAGTACCCAATACTAAATAATTCCCTATGTTTTGTAGTACAATCGCTTTCACATTCTTAACAATTTTCTCTTTAGTTTCAGCATCTAATACACCCGAAACTTTCTCTTTTAAAAATGGATACATCCTGTTGACTATAATTGCCAAAACAATGCTAGTAGCGACTGTTATCACACTATCAATAACTAAGTATAGAATATAATTTTTTGTAAAATGAAGTATTCCAATCTTGAGACAAGCAGATGCAATTGAAGATATAGAATATATTCCTGTTACAATATAACCCTTTTGCGAAACACTTAAGAATGAATTCTTATGCATGTACAAATAAGGTACAACTGTATTGAATAGAAAAATAAGATAAATCCAATGGATATTTTCGACATTCGAATCTTTAATGAAATAACCAAGAAATGGCATCAAGGACAATCCAAGTAACAAGACAATTAAGGCGATTACCATATATGCTTTCCGATACAATCTCATAAGTACGTTAATCTTTTCTTGATCGTTCTCTGCGACCGGCTTATAAAGACTATACATTATACTAGCACCTATCCCTGCCTCAGCTAAAGAAAGCATGGATAATATATTGGTAAGGAATCCATTTATACCTAAATATTCAATACCTAGACTATTGATAAATACAGTTCGTGAAATGAAGCTTAAAGATGTAACAATGATTTGGTTTCCGATCCCAGCAGATATATTAATTATGGAGTTTTTTATCCTCATTTTAAGACCTTCTTGATATAATTTTTTTACATTTGGCCAAAAAGATAGCTGCCATTAAAGTAACCGGTTGAATACCTAAGTATTCTGCGGCCTTCTTTACATTTAAATTAGACTTAACAAAATCGTAATATAAATTATAATAGGATAATCTACCCTTTGGACCACACTTATAAAATTCAATTTGCTGCTTCATATAATATGCTGTACCTTTAGGACTTCCGGCGAATA
Source organism: Bacillus sp. 05T22 (assembly GCF_056396765.1). Lineage (NCBI taxonomy): Bacteria > Bacillati > Bacillota > Bacilli > Caryophanales > Bacillaceae > Bacillus > Bacillus sp. 05T22. Next base: position 28,061 of record NZ_JBFTMC010000006.1, on the reverse strand, counting down.
TCTCCTTCATATTTTGAGTTAAACCATCCTCTAAATAATTACATATATATATTGTTTTATTAAACCATCTTATTTTATAACCTTCATAAGCCATTTTATTCCATACTGTATCCTCTGTCATAAATTTTTCCCCTTCAAACTCACGAAACTTATATTTCCTTAATATATCAGTATAAAAAACTTCAGCCTTATCTCCCGTTATATTATATGTATTCCGTTCAAGTGAAGTTGCATCAATATATTTACCTTCAAATGTTGTCCCTACGAGGTCCTCAATACTCCCCCCTTTATTACCCGAAACACCACAAAATAGCTTTTTATCTTCTAGGGTATTTTCCCAACTTACTATACTTTCTAAAGCATCTTCTGTAAGATTATCATCAGAATCTACTATAAAGAACATTTCACCTTCAGCCAAATCGACAGCCCTGTTAATCGCTCTATGTTTCCCTCCGTTTTTGACTTTATAATACCGTATGGGAAATGGGTTTTTTTCTAGTTTCCACATCTTGAATAATTCCTCTGTATTATCACTTGACCCATCATCAATAACTAGCCATTCAAAATCCGTATATGTTTGTTCTTGTAACGATCTATATAATTTCTCTATGATATAACTCCTGTTGTATGTTGGAGTGAATACTGTTATTCTCATTTAATTCCCTCATTTTTATCCTAACTTTTTCTTTCCATCTATTCACAGTAATCATTTCAGTTAATTGTTTGCCTATTTCAAGACTTAACTTCTACAAATGAAAATATATCTTTTAATATCACAAAAAGAAAATCCATTTATACTCCCTCTCGTTTACGTACTAAATCTATTACACTTTATTCTACTTGTTATCTTTAGATATTAATTTTTTCGAGCTATGAAGAAGAAAATGTTTGTTTTCTAGGACTACATTTAACAATAATCTTTTATGAAAATCTCTTATTTAAGGAACTCTTTTGGTAAAGACACTTGTATCTTTTGATGTTTTTTTTGAAAACCAAAACGAATTTTCTTACGTAACGGCTCTTCATAAAATTGATAAATTACTGCACTTAACAATAAAGAAACTATTAAACAAACCACAAAACTATATGTATTTTCTAACTTCAAGAAATCCAAGTATCGTATCACTATTTGGTGAATCATATAAAATGAGAAACTAATTTCACCTAAGTAAACAAATAGCCTTTGTGATAATAATTTTGAAAATATACCGCATTGAAATGAAAAGGTGAAAATTAACAAGCACCATAGTGGAACAAAATAAACACCACGAACAATTCCTACATCTAATTTTATCGAATACGATAATAAAGCAATGGATAAAAGTAAACATAGTAGTTCTAAAACAGTAAATATGTTTTTGTTAAAGTTTGCTTTATCGGATTTTTCAATATAAATCAATCCCAAAAGTATACCCGTTGAAAATTCGAACAATCTAGTAACCGGAAAAATATGTAATATCCAAATGAAAAATGGATTATCTTCATCCAAGTTTTTATTCAATAGAAATAAAATTATCCATACTATCAAGAATACCAATATGGATGTAATGATGTTCTTTTTAACTTTAAGTTTCATAAATACCCATAACAGAAAAGGAAACATAATATAAAAGAAAGCTTCAACTGATAATGTCCACGAAACGCCGTTAAAATTGAAATAAGTACCCTGACTAGGTACAAAGCTTTGTACCAATAGCAAATTAATGATTGACATAAAAGCAAGTTTTATAAAATATAAACTATTAGGGTGAAAGTATAAAATAACTAATGGTGCAGAAAGAAGAAAGGTTAATACATGAACTGGATATACTTTAGAAAATCTTGCTTTATAGAATTTTTTGATACTGTGTTTATTTAGCTCTGTAAATTTAGAATGATAGTTATAAGCTAAAATAAAGCCAGATAAAACAAAAAAGAATTGAACGCCCGCTGAACCTAATTGATATTGGCTAAACACACCCATATGGAATAAGAAAACCATTAGCGCAGCAATAAACCTAAATGACGTTAAAGAGTTTAACATATGATTCCCACCTTTCTCATTTCCCCAAAAAATAAATGGTTCGAATTTTCGAATCACTTATTTTCTTTATCAATAAAGTTGCCTCATACAAATATGAGTAAAGGGGATGAAGGTTTAGTTCCTACTTAAATATGAATTGATTAATCTAATGCAGAACCCTTGAGTAAACGGCAATATATTGAACAGTGTGGAATACACCCCTATGTCTTTTGTATCGCCTTGAGAAAAGTCAACTGCCCCATCTTTCCTCGTAACTTTCATTAAATAACTCATAGCCTTTTCTGTGCTATCTAGGCATTCTTTTGATACCTTCTCTATCTTTGAGGCATTTAACATAAACCAGCCTAGCGTAGCTGTAGCGGAAGAGTCAGACCTACTCTCATTTCTAGTTACAGTCCAATTCCAACTACCATTATCTTGTTGAAAGCTCATTGCAGCTTCCGCGAATCTTTTAACACTTTCTTCGAAAGCAAATTTATATTTACTATCTTGCGGCAATTCATTCCACGCATCTATAAGACCTATAGCAAACCAACCAAGTCCTCTTCCCCATCCGTATAATCCAAGAGGAACTTTATTCTCAATCTTGTAAACATGACATGGTAGTGAATGTTTGTCTAACATTCCATATTGCTCATACTCTTTAATTTGTTTCACTGCTAAATTTATACACTCTTCCTCGTTATATCTAGTACCATAACAAACTAAAAAGGGGCATATAAACCCTATAGTATCTACATATCTGTAGCTTTTCATAAACTTCCTATATTCTACTGTGCCGTCCTCACCTATATGATCCTTAATCATTTCCCATGTATAATCTAATGCTTTTTTGTATTTGTTTATATCAATATTTTCCAACTTCATAATAGCGTAAGCAAGTATAGCTCCGTCTATATGCTTAGGTTTTTCTAACCATTGACCCTTACTATCAAATTTCGAATTCAAAAATTTTTCAATCTCAGATTTCATTTCCTTATCATCATTATGTTTTAAATACTCGGATAAGCCTAATACTAATGATGCTTCTTGCCAATGTTGTATCGTGCTTTTCGTATAATTTCCTTTCAACATATCTATTACAACTAATCTTGTATTGTCTGTTACCTTTATTTTTGGTGTGTTTAGTAACCACTTAGACCCTTTTTTAGTTATAGTCTCATTCCATATGGGTTTATCCTCATATCTCCCCATATGAATTCTCAGTACCCAATCTTTTATTACAGGTACTAAGTCTATGGTAATAACCATTAAAATAATAAAAATTACAATATAGCTCAAAATTTGAAATATCATCTTTATATTGCCCTTTCAACGTGAAAATAATTTAAATACTCATTTAACATATCCAACAGTACTACCTAATTCTTCTGACATTTTAGTACACATATCTGGTGTGATATTCTCACCTATTGTCCAGTTTTTATCATAACGATTTGCTGTCTTTAGATTTAATTTGTGCTTATTGATATAATCTTTTGTTTTCCCTATAATTTTCGCGGGATTTCCTCCAACTATGCACCCTTCCGGAACCGATTTTGTTACTACACTTCCCGCGGCCACAATAGCATTTTTCCCTATTGTAACCCCCGGCATAATTAAAGCCCTTGCCCCTATAAATGCATGGTCTTCTATTTTTACTTTCGCTATTTTTGTATAATCTAAATACCGTTTCGTACTGGCGTCATGTGCAAGGAGATAGACTTGAGGTGCAAATGTAACATTATCACCTATTTCTATTAGCCAACAATGAGCATAGTCAATTGTACTTCCAGCTAATCCACTACAATTTTTTCCTACCTTCATACCCCTTTGCAAACACGCTTCTACCGTTAAATCCTCAAGAGATACCATTCCTAATCTTACCATTAAAGATTTTTTTATCCGATTAAACATAATTGCCCCCAGTGAATGTATTTCATTATTTAACTTATTTTTAAACGCTACACTTAACTGTTTATTAAATTATACAAATGATTCACTTCATCCTCTGTCCCTAATTCTTCTTTCTTGAGATTATCGATAAACTTACTTCTTAATTTTTCTTCTTTTATTAATAACTCAAGATGATTTGCCACTGACATAGGGTTCATCTCTGCAATTACTCCATTGATATTATTTCTTATATGATTATTAGCTGTCTCAAAATTAGTAATTAATATTGGTTTTGCCAGTATTTTTGCCTCATCTATAGAAATAGATTTACCTTCATATCTGGATGTCTGTATATATATATCTGCTTGCTTTATATATGGATATGGATTTTCTTTTATACCTAATAATTTCACTCTTTTTTCTAGTTTTTCTTCCTTTATAATTCTTTCAAGTTCTTCTCTTACGTTACCTTCTCCAATCAAATACCATTTAAGATCGTACCCTTTTTTTATGAGTATATTAAATGCTTCTAAAGAGATATCTAATCCCTTTTCTTTAGCCAATCTTCCTACCGAAATTAATGATATACTTCTATCGTTCTCTTCTTTAAAACCAACTTTCTCTAATGACATTTTCCTTATCATTCTTGAAGAAACTATATTGTGTATACATCCAATTTCTTTTCTATATTCAGGGAAATTATCCCTTAAAATATTAACTAGCTCTTCTGATACAGTCACTATATGATCTAGTTTCGCAAAATAAAATTTTTCTTTACTATAATCAATCCCTAATTTATTATAATCCGTGTGTATCCATCCAATCTTTTTTTTCGCTTTTACCTTGTCTACACAGAAATATATAGGGTTTTTTTCTTGAAATCCTATCGCTACATCATATTCCTTATTGATTTCATCTATTGATTTCGACATGTATTTCCATATTTTTTGTTCGATTATAGCTCCATTCGTTTCTGTCTTAGCCAGATACCCTAATACTCCTCTAGAAAATGTCGTTTTAAAATCTCCTATTTTCATTAATTCTGTCAAAGACCTTTTTATAGGCATATCAAAATATTTATACTTTATTGGTTCAGGTAATAGAGTGACTTCTTTTGGTAACTTATTTATAAATATTCCTTCATGCTTAAATAAAAATAAATCCACTTTGTATTTAGAATAATCTATAACGCCCAATAAAGAAATTAGGGCTTTTTCAGCCCCACCACAATTTAAATTATTCATTATAAATAATATATTTTTTTTCATGAACCTCACCCATTATAGAATTTCATATAACTTATATATTTCTTCTTCCGTTCCTAATTTCTCTTTCGAAAGGTTATTTACTAATTTTTTTCTTAATTCTGTATCTTTTATAAGCCTCTCAATTCCTTTTGCAATAGCCTCCGGCTTCATATCTACAATTAATCCATTTATTTCATTGTCAATTTGATCTTTCGCGGTACTAAAATCAGTAACAAGTATAGGYTTATTCAATATTTTCGCCTCATCRATTGCTATAGATTTCCCTTCAAATTTAGATGTCTGTGCATAAATATCTGCTTGTTTTATATACGGATAAGGATTAGATTTTAATCCTAACAATTTGAAATTGTTTTCTAATTTATTTGCTTTTATCAAATTAGTCAGTTGTTCTCTTTCCTCGCCCTCACCTATAATATTCCACTTTACTTTATACCCTTTATCTATTAGTTTCTTACAGGATTCTATAGCCATTTCAAAGCCTTTTTGGTAGTGCAGCCTACCTACTGAAAGTATAATAATTTCATTATCTTTCTTAGTATAAACATACTTATTTTCCTGGTTAGCCATTTTATGTATCATTGTCGGTGATACAATATTATAAATAACGCTTATCTCATCTTTTTGATTAGGAAATCTGTTTTTTAGGATATTGGCACACTCTTCCGATACTGTAACTATATTGTTTAGCTTTCTGAAGTACAAAGCATCAAAGTTCGAATCCATCCCTAATTTATTATAGTCAATATGTACCCATCCTATTTTCTTATGTGCTTTCACCTTATCTACACAAAAATATGTAGCGGTTTTTTCTAAGAACCCTATAGTAGCATCATACTGTTTCTCAATTTCCTTTAAAGACTTAGCGATATATTTCCAGCTGTATTGTTCCTTTATCGATGTATTTTTTCCTGCTCTATTCTTTATGGTGAACATACATCTATTATAGGCTAGCGATATTTCTCCTTTTAATAAAAACGTTTTGACCGATTTAAACAAAGGTAAAGTAAACGTCTTATATGTTTCTGGTATAGGTAAAATTTGTACATCTTTTGGTACAAATTCCATAAATATACCTTCATGGTTAAACAAAAATAAATCTACATTATATAACTGATAATCTATTTGAGATAATAAGTTTACTAGACTCTTTTCTCCACCACCAGCAGATAGACTAGGCATAACAAATAATAAATTTTTTTTCATAATATACCTCGATTTACTTAGCTAATTCTTGTAAGTATTCTACCGCTTTATATGACATTTTTTTAATATTAGGCATAGTTTGCTCTAGTTTGCTCTTCAATTGACCTTCTTCTCTTACCATCTCATCGAATTTAGCTTTTAATTTATTACTATTAGATATTTCTTCTATATTTAAGACTAATTTCTCTTCCCCAAATAAGTCTTTAGCTATTCCCTTCGATTTTATACTGTATCCCAATACCATAGTTGGAACACAATTTGAGTAAGCCGCTATCGTGGCATGTGTTCTAGCTCCTATAAAGAATCGCATCCTAGCTATATACCCTTTATATTGTATTGCATTTAAATTGTTTGGTAATATAATTACCCTACCTGTATTTTTAAATTCCTCATAATATGTATACAGAACTTCATAATCGTTATTCCCATCCTGCATAACATGCGGTGTGAGAGCAATTGTTGAATCTGTAGTATCTAGTATATGGTTAATTAAATCTCTTACTGCAACTTGTGAATCCTTGTTTCTATTCCATACAAGTGGACTAAAATTAAGACCTATTGTATTGCCCTCTTGCCATCCTTTAGGTAATTCCAGCTCTTCTTTCTCCATGGTAAATGCAGGATCTGCACACAATTTAACGTTATTAAGTCCCTTGTTTTTCAACATATTATAGGTAAGAGTTTCACGAGCTAATATTAAATCAAACTGTTTTAAGTCTCCTAACTTTCTCTCAGACATATCCTCTTCGCCTATAGAACATCCCCATAACACTAACTTCTTTCCTGCTGCTTTTACTTTTTTATTTATTTCATACAATGCAGGCTGTTCCCCGTAACAATAATTATCTCCACCTATAGATAAACATACATCCATATTCTTTATATGTTTAATTATATTATCTTCCATTTTAGCTATTGCATAAGATTCATCATTAAACAACTTTACTTTAAGTAAAGCCATCCACCAATCGTATGAGTACTTCGCTATATTCTTRGTAGAACCATCATATATTCCATCTAACTTTGTTATAATCTTATCTGTTTCAGGCTTACTTGATACCAAATATATCTTTGTTTCATCTACCTTTTCTTTTATGATATTAGTAGAGGAACGAACAATAGCCTCACATCCCCTATTAAGACTTCCACCATGGGCAAACATCATAATTTTCATACTTAAACTCCCTCACTATTATTTATTTCTGAATCTACTGTAAGCTGTAACGCAATACAGCCCAACAGTTGATTGTCTCTTTATTAAATTTATTATTAACCGCTCATATCTTCCTAGCTTGTTATAAATTTCACTATAATATATAGGTAGTGCCTCTCTCACATGTTTATTTCGTATCATACTTTTTACGTATTTATACCGCTTATTGAAACTTACATCTTTAGATGGTGTAAAATAAACATGTATATAGGACATTACACTATTAATAAACTTTATTGACCTTAATTTACTTATTCTTACTCTATCAATTTTATCAGTATATATTTGGGGTAATTCCATAGTATATACTTCTACAGCCCTCTGAAAATAATCTTTTTCGGATATGTTTCTGGTAGCACTACCAGCTACCTCCTTGTAATGGTAACCTACATAATCTACATATTTCATACGAGTTGCAACACTAAAGAATTCAACGTTAAACATTCCATCTTCTCCCAATGCAATTCCGCTTGGGAATTTAACGTTATTTTCTTTAATTAAATTATTTCTATAGATCTTATTTACAACAGTATTTAAATTATCTGCCTTAAGGAAATAAGGTAATRCTTCTTGCTCTATATAATCTTTTTCAAGAACAATATCTATAGGAAATGGATATGTTGTAATTACCTTATGCCCTTCCGCCTCGCCCTTAAAATTTGATATAACTACATCACAATTACTTTGTTTTACTGAGTTATATAGTGTTTCATACATATCCTTTTCTATACAATCATCAGCATCAACAAATCCCACATATTCTCCAGCGGCTAAATGTAAGCCCTTATTTCTTGCAATACTTACACCTTGATTTACTTGATTTATAAGTATTATTCTGTCATCTACTTGTTTATATCCCTCAATGATTTCTCTGCTATCGTCTATCGAGCCATCATTGATAAATATAAACTCACACTCTTGGAGTGTCTGATTTAAAAGTGACTCTATGCACCGAGTGATATATTTCCCTGCATTATAAACTGGTATTATTACACTTACTTTTTGGCTCATGCCTAAATCACACCTTTACGAGAAATCTCTTACGCTATCATCATAAATACACCTTTATTGTTGTCTCCTATACTTGATGTATTGATTGTTTAGGCGCCTATAAAGTAAAACTTTAATTAGTGGGGGTTTTCTTCATCCCCCACTAATTATTAGTTGAACGAATCGGGCTTTTACGGGCAGTTGATCCCCCACCTAACTCCTTTGTTTTCGCCGAACTTTGAGGTGGAGGTCTTACTACCCGTTAATGCGGGATAACTTTATATAGCTTATTCAACTCAGCGTTATTACTGTAATCCCTATCTCGCAAATTATTGATTAATGTTTTCCTTAGTTCATCATCTCTATATAAACTTTCGATGCCTTCGACTAACCCCTCTACACTTGAATCACATATAATGCCCTCAATTCCATCATCCAATTGGCTGGCTGCAGTAGGATAATTAGTTATCAATATAGGCTTTTCAAGGATTTTAGCTTCCGTAACCGTAACTGCCTTTCCCTCATATCTGGACGGCTGAACGTATAAATCACATAACTTCATATACGGATATGGGTTGGTTTGTTTGCCTAATAGTATAAAACTATCTTCTAACTGTTGTTCCTTTATCAATTCCTTAAGGTTAGATTCATCCGATCCGTATCCTATGACATACCATTTTATATTGTTTAACCCCTTATTATGTAATGCTTTAAGGGCTTTTATAGCAACATCAAACCCTTTCGCATATGACAACCTTCCAACCGATAAAATATTAAAAGCACTGTTACTTTGTTTATTAAAACTTACAGTATCTTCAGCCATCTTCTGAATAAATTTGGGTGAAGTAATATTTTCTATTTGTAAAATTTTATCCTTTAGCGATGGATATACAGTCAAAAATGCTCTTGTGCATTCATCTGATATAGATGCTATGTAATCAAACTTATTCCACATAGCAAAATCAATTTTATTATCAATTTCTAGTGTGCTATAATCTGTGTGAATCCAAGCTATCTTCTTATCAGCACTTACAGTATCAGCTAAAGGATCATGTGGCCATGCGTAACTAATCGCAAAGTCATACTTTTTTTTCTGTTTAGGCAAAAAATATGCTGCATACTTTGACACAAGCTGCATCTGAATATATCCCGAACCTTCCTTTAACTGTCTTTTTTTTGATATTCTCCCTGCCATATACTTACTTATTATTCTTGTGATTCCTGCCCCAAAATATCCTTCACGTATACATTGCACAATTGACTTCCTAAAGACGGTATATCCACCTATTTGTGGTAGTAAGTTAACTTTATTAGGTACTAAATTTAAGAACTCTCCGGTATGATTAAATATCAATAAATCTATGTTGTATGTATCATAGTCGAAGCTTTCCAGCATATTAATTAAGCTTCTTTCTATTCCACCAATTTCCATATCATAGATAGAGATTAAAACATTTTTTTTCATACGCTTCCTCACGTTCATGTTTTGTTTTGATGTAAGTAAATGAAAGCAATCGCAGTATATGAATTCATATGGAATAAACTTTTTATTAGCTGCTTAAACTAGTGCGATCAATACACATATTCTCTCTTTTATTCACAAATAACGTATTAGAAGGAATATGCCCTTTTACAACGCTTCCGGCGGCTATTACGGTATTATCGCCTATAACAGTATCCTTCAATATAACTACATTAGAACCAATCCAAACATTCTTCCCTATCTTTACCTCACCTTTTACCAGATGGCTATCTGCAGGGTTTTTATAATTATGGTCGTGGTCATTAATACACACATTTGGCCCTATCTTTGTACTTCTTCCAATCGATATTCTATTTACACAGTTGATATTACAGTTATCATTAATAAATACTTTTTCTTCTATATCTAATACTCCGTCAAAATCCAGTCTAATGCTGGCATTCTTTCTTACAAATACAAACTTTCCAATATTGACTTTTGAACGCTTATTGAAAATCTCAATCTTGCTATTTGCTTGAAGAAAAAAGATTGAACACTTTATATTACGAAAATATATTGCCTTATAGAAGGCACCTCTTAATGCACCAATTACATGTGAAATATTCATTAGTATAGTAAAGTACAGTCCTCTATTACGGCTTTCTGCAACTATCGTTTGAACTATTTTCTTGAATATCTTAATCATGTGTATTCTCCTTAAAAGCTTCTTTTCCTATCACATATTTTCTTAGCCTAGCAATATTATTTCCACCTATTATTTTCGCTAAAATCAATTTTATATTACCCTTGATTCTTACTTTAGGAGGCAACCAGCTTTTATAAAAATGATGCATTGCATATGTATTTTCAGTTATAAATTTTCTGCAATTGATATAATCATATGGAGAAAAATAAGTTTGTGGATAAAAAGCTCCCATACCGCTTATTTCTTGATATTCTCCATTTAATTCCAATCCTGCATTTTTTAGTATATTAGTTACAACCGCCACATTGGTTAAATCATCATGTTTTCCATCCTCTTTGATGAATCCTTTTCCTTCATATGAATCCAAAAACATTTTAATCAGCTTATTTCCTTTCATAGCTCCTATAGTACTTGTCGCTATGTAATTTTCCTGTTCAAATCCCCAAAATGAATCATGATGGAGCATATTATCAAAAGGTTTGAATACCTCTACATCGGTATCTAAATAAATACCTCCAAACTTATAAAGAACATATACTCTTACATAATCACTTACAAATGCAAATTTCTTCGCATCATAAGCTTCTTTGACATATAAGTTACATTTTATGTCAAAATTGTTTTCATTCCACTCAATAATTTCATATTCTGGGAGGTTCTTCTTCCAGCTATCTATGCATTTTTGTACGATCTCAGGTTTCTCTCCACCACCAAACCAACAATAATGTATGATTGATGGAATTTTCCTCACGTTCTCCAATTGATACACTCTCCCCGATATGCTTAAATTTATACTTAAAAGTAGGGGTTACTGAAAAATCTATAAAGATATATATTTACTTGTATAAATGATACCTAAACTTATTACACTCTCGTAAAAATAATAAATGAGATAACACAATAAAAGTCCGTAATATACGAAATTCCTATCCTTTTTAGAAAATAATACAACAATCCATGAAATTAAAATTAATTGATATAAACTGAAATAAATGGTGAATCTTGCAAATATCCAATTTTGCGTTGAAATAATCATGAACACTAAACCAATTAAAGACATGTTTACAATGTAATCACTTTTCGGAAAGACTTCTCTTAATTTTTCTCTTCCAAGATATGCAAGAACTATTGGCACAGCACTAACTGCAACACGTAATACGTTTGCTCCTCCCTCTGCAAAGTCCTTGTAGTGTCCATACTGAGTTGACTCTAATGCCGAGAACAAAGCTGATGAGAATTGGTTAAACCCAATTACTATAATGACCGAGAAGAACAGCAATACATATGTATCCCAAGCCCAAGCCTTTCTCCTAACCAAAAAGTAAATTGGAATTAAAACAAGCGCTGACTTATGAATCATGGCTGCTAAAAGTACAATTAAAATATATTTTTTCCAATTTCCATTAAAAATATATTTTGTGGCTAGAAAGACAATAGATGCTGCTAAAAACTGCCTGATTCCATTCATGGATACTAAATACATTCCACCTGTAATATATACAAATAAGGCTAATTCAAACATCCGGGAGTATTTATAAAGAGTTATTACAATTAATACATTTGTCACTAAGGCGACAAAAAACACCATTATCTGCGGATCTTTTGAGAAGTGTTGCAGAAACATCTGTAAAAGATCAAAACCAAAATCCCCTGAGAAATCAATATTGCTCCAACTGAATTCATTGTGGGCATAGGAATACATGTAAAAATAAGTATCACCAATATTATTTCTAAGTCCCGATACAATAACAAGAGATGCCATTGCCAAGAAACTAAGCATTTTATTTGGTTGAACCGGAACGATCCCATTGCTCATGCTCTTTGCAGAATATCTTGAAAAAAAAGATAAAATGTAAACTACAAAAAGGTTTATCCATAATATAGTCATTCCATAACTCCTTCCACGCAGCAAACAAGCAAGTAACTTAGACATGCAAAAGCACTGAAGAAAATAGATATATTTACACATAAATATATTAACAGATTCATTAGCCAATTATTACAAGCTTACACAACAATTACCGGTATATCTTCAGCTTCTTAATGGCGCTTCGAAACGGTTTTATTACTTGTATTCTGTATATAAAGATAGAGAAGAATCCCGAAAGGTATCGCCAGGAAAGTAGTACCCTTACATGGTGATTCTTTAAGAAAAGCATAATTTCTAATCATCAGATTACTAGATACATAATGTATGGATTCTCGAAATCTCTCCTTAAAAGAAGGAGCATACTGCATAGCAACCTTTCTGAAGAATAAAAAACCACGCGGATTTTTCTTATATTGTTTAATCATGTTCATGCTTGAACCATCATCTAAATATTCCACATGGCATAAGACTTCGTTCATAATGAGTAAAGGACATTGTTGATCAATTAAAATATACTTATAACTGAGCGGACAGTACTTTTCTCCTGAAAATATAGGATATGGCAAAGAATTTCTTGTCAATTCCGAACGATAAACTAGTTTCTTATCGCCTCTAACCCCATGAAGACCATACAAGCCTGATAATGTGGAAGATTTAACATTAGATGGCATTTTAGTTCCAATGATCTCTCCATTCTGTTTCGCATCCAATCCGACTATTCCAGCAAACTTCTTACTTCCATGTGTCTTCCAAAATGAAGCAATCTTTTCAACAGCATCTTCAGCCATATAATCATCCGAGTCTATACAAACATTTAACTCTGTATCAATTAATTCATAAGCGGTATTGTGTGCTCCGTGCATACCTTGATTTTCTTGGTAATGATAACGAATGGGAACGACATCTTCTGCAATCCACGTATCAATAAGTTCCTTTGTGTTATCAGTAGATCCATCATCAATGATTAACCAAATAAAATCTTTACATTTTTGCCTTTTTAAACTTTCGTAACATAAATGAAGGGTATATGCACGATTATATGTAGGCGTAAAAACGGTTAAGAGTGGTGTCATTGCAAACCCTCCTGCATCAAGTTTTTTATTATTTATAGGCATGTGCATAATAGTAATCTGTCAGCCAGTTTGCCATAGTAGCCGTATCATAACCCATATTTTGCATTACATTCGTTGTATCCTCATGCTCTAATGATGAGGAAAGAATAGAATCTGCCCATAATTCCGTTGAACTCTTTAAGCTTATAAATTTCATTCGGTCAGTCAAGTTAGATTCACTAGTAATTGCATCAGACACCACACAATTTAAACCAGCAGCCTGTGCTTCCACTAGTACAACTGGCAAGCCTTCAAAAAGCGAAGGAAAAAGAAAAATATCAAATCCTTGCATCAATTGCGGGATATCGGTTCTAGTTCCTAGAAATCTGACCTTAGAAGACAAACCTAAGTCAGCTACCTTTTTTTCAATGCTTGGGCGTAGGGTACCCTCTCCTATGAGAGTCAGTATGGATTCTGGGTTCTTTTTATGTACAGCATGAAAAATATCTATTAAGAATTCATGATTCTTTTGCTTATTAAATCTTCCTACATGCCCTATAACTAACGTATTATCATTTGCCCCAATTTCTTCTCTTACTTTATTTCTTTTACTTTCATTATATTTAAATTCTTCAACATTCACTGCGTTATTTAGAACCGTTACTTCATTAGAATTTGTCTGTTTCTTTCCAAACAACCATTCTCCTGCTTTTTTCGAACATGCAAAATATGCAGTCGGATTGTCTTTCATTGTGAACCTTGCATATAGTCGGAAAGGAAGTTTTATATCAATACCTAAATCACTTAAATGACTATGCGCAATACGACACGGAACACCTGCATTTTTCGCTGCTCTTAATACAAAACTACTGTTCTCATTGATATGAGAATGTACTACTTTATATTCAGGATTAGTAGCAAAGAACTCTTTGAGTAATTTAAAATAACGGCGATAATTTCCAGGTCGTATCTGTGGCATTCGATAAATCTTCCCGCCAAGCTTCATTATTTCATCATCATAATGTCCCTTATCTGTTCTATGTACCATAAAATCAAATTGAATCTTACTACGATCTATTCTTCGATAATAATTCATCAACATAGTTTCAAGCCCGCCGCGATTCATGACGGTAACTACTTGAAGTATACGAATAGGTTTCAAGAGTACCACTCCTATCTCATCATCTTTCTGAGTGAATCTATTGCCACTAACATAAAATAAWACCCTGCGGTAAACCTATATTTTACGCAAAAGTAAAACGCCTTCCAAACAATAGGGAAGTGATCCATCTCTAATTGTTTAAAAGAACGCCTTATCCGATTATCATTTAGTATTTTACTTAATCTGTTAAATTTCGTTAATGGAGATATGCGATTACTTTTACTCATTGTATTTAAGCCAAGTCCAAGCGTATTAAGACAAATACGATTATTTAAAGCTAATCGAAAATTTCCTGATAGCTGCTTATCTTCTAAAAATTGCTCGATTATGTCATAAAGGTTAAACCATTGGTTCATCAATTCCGGTTTGTAATTAGACGTGACCGAAGCTGCATTTGTCTTCCAGTAATGATAAAAAGGCTTATTTAAAAAAACAAATTTATCAACATAATAAAATGTCTGTATATTAAATAATGAGTCCTCATTTGTACCAATAAAACTTAAATCCACAAACTGAATCGCGTTTTCTTTAATAACCTCAGAACGATAAAGCTTTGACCAAACGGTTCCCCAAGCATCTAAGAATTCTGGGTTTCCTATTTCTTCATCTATAGGACCGATTAAACGTCTCATTACGTTTGCTTTAATTTCTTCGCCTTCATAACAAACTTTTTCAGGAAGATCAAATTTCTTCTCTTTTGAATGACTTCCAAATTCACGAGTATATGTACACATAACAACGTCTGCCTTACCTTGAACTGCTTCCTTATACAAGGTTTCATACATTTCCATGTCTATCCAATCATCCGGATCAACAAACCCAATATATTCTCCGCTCGCGGTTTGAATACCTGCATTTCTTGCTGAAGAAACACCACCGTTTTCTTTTTCAATCACTATAATTCTTTTATCTTTCTTTGCGTACTCATTAAGTATACCTGCACTCTTATCTGTTGAGCCATCGTTTACCATAATGATTTCGATATCTTCAAGTGTTTGTGACGTTAGGCTGTTTAAACATCTTCCTAATAAAGTTTCAACATTATAGACAGGAACTATTATACTGATTTTCGGTTTCATCTGTTTCCTCCAGAATGTATTTCCCATAAATAGAACTCAATTCAGATTCAACCTGAACAATCGAATATTTATGCATTTTCTGTTTGCTTTCAATACCCATCTTTACAAGTAAGTCTTTTGACTTGTTCATCTCGAGTACTCTTAAACCAAACATTTGAGCATCTTGATTGGAAATGATATAGCCATTTACTTTATCTTCTACAAGTTCCAAATGTCCTCTGTTCTCACTTGCAATTATCGGTAACCCACAAGCCATGGCCTCCATAATATTAACCGGCAGACCTTCGCGGAGACTCGATGCAACCGCAATATCGCAGGCGGATAAAATTTTCGAGATATCATTCCGATAACCAAGAAAGTCCACCATTTCAAATACGCCAATTTGTTTCGCCAAATCTTTACAATCCTCTAGTAAGGGACCATTTCCGGCCAATAGAAGCCTTGCGTTTGGGACACTATCCTTTATTAAAGCCAATGATCGAATCAAAAATTGTTGATTTTTATTTTTATTAAACTCAGCCGCATAGAACATCAAGAAATCAGTGGGCTTATATCCCATCTCACTCCTCAGACAAAGCTTTTGAATCTCATCAGCTGGTTTAAAGTATTCTGTGTCTACTCCCACTCCGTGTACTTGTTCAATTTCAGCTGCTTTGAAACGCCGCTGAACAGCCAGGTCATAGTCCTCTTGATTTATCGTGATAAGGCAGTCTGTGTAATTTGCCATTACTTTTTCAATAGGATAATATAATAACCAATTTATTAGCGGGGCACCTTTACAAAAGTGGAATCCGTGAGCAGTATATAAAACCTTTGTTCCATATTTTCTAGCATTTCTTGCCGCCAAACGTGTAAGGGCTCCCCCCATTGGTGTATGGCAATGAATAATTTTATATCCATTTTTATCAATGATAGCTTTCAACTCTTTATAAGCCTTAATGTTCTTGGGCTGCAAAGGTGATCTTTGAATAGAAAGTTCATACTTCTTATCCACGTATGGAAGGTCCATGTTGCCGGCAGCAGCAACATGAACTTCCCATCCCTGTTCTTTAAACCATTTCATATACGGCAAGTGAAATGCTTTAAAATGAATATCTACTGTTGCACAGAACAATACTTTATTTCCCACATATATCACCCTACACTCGTTATAATCTGTCTAACCAGCCTGTAACCTGTACATACTTCATTTTTCTAAATAGTAAAATACGTATCTAAACGCACGTATTCAAATCGACATTCACACTATAATATTTTGCGAAGCTATACGGTTATTTGCCAATGTCAATACCTGTTCTCTCAATTCTAATTTCTCAAGATTAGGGTATGTTTGAATAATTTCTTCAATTTCTTTTATATAAAGATTTGATGTTTTACCTATGTAAATTTTAGGATGGATTTGTTGCTCATGCACTTCTTCTTTTTTCAACAATTCTTCAAAAAGCTTCTCTCCAGGTCTCATTCCGGTGAACTTTATTTGTATCTCATCTAACGAATTGCCTGATAATGTGATTAAGTTTTTCGCAAGGTCCACTATTTTGACAGGATCACCCATATCCAAAATGAATATCTCCCCACCTTTAGCTAATGCCCCGGCCTGTATTACAAGTTTAGATGCTTCTGGAATTGTCATAAAGTAACGAATCATTTTTGGATCAGTGACAGTCACTGGTCCCCCTTGCTTAATTTGCTTTTTGAACAGTGGTATAACACTACCACGGCTTCCTAATACATTTCCAAATCGTACAGCCACAAATTTCGTACTACTTGTTTTGTCTAAGTTTTGGATTACCATTTCAGCAAGCCTTTTGGTCGCTCCCATTACACTCGTAGGATTCACAGCTTTATCTGTAGAAATCATTACAAACGTCTCGACCCCATGCCAACTTGCTGCTGTTGCTACGTTTGTTGTCCCGATCAAATTATTTTTTATCGCTTCTTCAGGATTACGTTCCATTAAGGGTACATGCTTATGTGCAGCAGCATGATAAACAACTTGAGGATGATATTGACTCATGACTGACATCATTTTCATATCATCCTGTACATCAGCAATTTCTGTAGTAAAGATAATATCGGTGTCACCGTATAGCTCTTTTAATTCCATTTCAATGGAATAGATACTATTTTCACCATGACCTAATAAAATCAATTGTTTTGGGTTAAAATGTGCGATTTGACGACAAATTTCAGACCCAATTGAGCCACCTGCACCAGTTACTAAAATAACTTTATTAGTTATAAAATCGGAAATACTTTCAATATCTAATTCAACCGGCTCACGCCCTAATAAATCTTCTACCTGAACATCACGAAATTCATTTACTGAAACCTTTCCAGTCACTAAATCCTCTAACATCGGAAGAATTTGTGTTTTCATTTTTGTCTTAGAACACTCTTGGAAAATCATATTTAATTCTTTCTTACTAAGTGAAGGAATTGCTATTATGATACTGTCGATGCCCAATTTCTGAACAGTAGATTCAATGCGATTCACTCCTCCGACCACTGGTATTCCTAGTATATCCAGTCCGTGTTTCTTTATATTGTCATCAATAAAAGCAACTGGTAGTAATTCTGTTTCATTATTATTCAACAACTGCCGTACAACCATTGTACCTGCAGAACCTGCACCAATAATTAGCGTTCTTTTTTTATTGTCACCCTTTTGGATATAAGCATCTCGGAACATCCGCCATAAAAAACGTGATCCTCCGATCAATAAAACATGGATCATCCAAGTGACAACAAGTAGACGGAAATAAATATCATGGAGTAATATTTTTTGTACTACTGCTGTTGTGATAATAGAAAGCGTAACTGCTTTCAAAATAATGAGTAGTTCGCCTATACTTGCATACTCCCATGCTTTTTTATATAGCTTATAAATAAAAGAAAAAATATGATGGCTAAGAAGCAAGGTCATCGCACTTGCTACAATAGGCAATGTTATAACGTGGAAATCAGCACTTACTAAAAAGCGACTAAAGAAAATCGTGGTTAATACAATTAAGGAATCTACTAAAATTAATAGAAACAATCTTTGATGATACGTCATAATAGGCCCCTCTCTCAATTTTTTGCAACTAATATTTTTATCTATATATCTAACTAAAGATTTAAGGAAGGAAATAAATGACTAACTAATACAAAGTTCCTGTCTACAAGATCCTTCAAAAAGACTTTCTAGACAGAAACTTCAAATAAATACGGGCATTTAACCCTCCCTCACATCACGCTCTTGACGACTAACGTCTAAGGTGTTTTAACCCACAGCATAATCGAGTGCCTCCATTGATAGCGGTAAGGAGACATCACCGTACCATATACTTTTTTTTAGGTAACCTTTCATTCTCTAGCGAAGAATGTCCTTCCTCCTTACCCTATGAGCTAAAAAGTACTGTATGAGCATCGCCCGCATAACTGATTTGAATAAATCTCTTATACCTTTTTATTCAAAATAGCTCCTAGAAACCTACTGTTGCTTAAACCTAACACTCTTTCTGCTTCAACTACCGCTTCACTAGCAGTTTGATTGCAACTTAATACCAACAATACGCCATCACACTGACTAGCTAGTATACTCGTGTCTGTTACTTCCAGAAGAGGTGAAGAGTCAAATAAAATAACGTCATATTGTTCTATTACTTTGTTAATTAAATCTTGCATGGATGGTAAGCTAAGCAGCTCAGCTGGATTGTTAACTTCAGAACCACTTGTTAAAACATGTACATTTTTGATTTCCGTCTGAATTACCGCCTTCTCTAGCGTTGCTTTTCCCTCTAGGATATTTGTTAATCCCGATCCATTTTCTATTCCAAAAATTTTATGTAGTTCTGAATTTCTTAAATCCGCATCAATGACTAAGACCCTTTCATCCTGCTGAGCCATAGAAACCGCCAAATTTGCCACAGTGATGGTTTTCCCTTCCCCATATCCAGGAGAAGTAATTATTATAGTTCTTTTTTTATCTGCTTCAGATACAAACTGAAGATTAGTACGAATTGTTCGATATTCCTCAGCAATCTTCGAATTCGGAGCTGTATGCGCAATTAAATTACTATTATCAAGAGGACGACTTTGTTTTTTATTAAGAATCAAATGTTTTTCCTCCTACCATTACACTTTCTTTCTTACTGTTTTTATCTACTATATTATTTTTTTTCATTTGGGAAACACTTCCTAAAACAGGGATCGGTAGTAACTTTTCAATATCACGTTCCGATTTAATTGTTTCATCAAGAGAATCCAATAAGAAAACGATTCCTATACTCAATATAAATGCGGCAGCCATGGCCAGCTCTATCGTACCTGCATGATTTAAGTTTATTGGCGAAGGGTTTCCTTGGGCGTTTGCTTCTGTTAAGATACGAACACTTCCGAAATTCATAACAGATTTTGCTTCTTCTTTATAAACATTTGCTGTAACATTAGCAATTTGGGCAGCCTGCACTGGATTAGTATCTATAGCTGTTATAGTGACAATCTGTGATTCTTCCACCTTTCCAACACTTATCTGTCCGCTTAATGCACCTGCTGATTTTTTCAAATTTAGTTGCTGAGCTACTTTCTCTAAAACAACAGGTTCTTTAATCATCACTTTAAGTGTACCCATTGCTTCAGGATTTGCCGGAATAAGGATCCTTGCGGAAGATGAATATAAAGGCGTTTTCATAAAAAAACTGTATATCCCACCAACTAATCCGGCCAATATTGTGATTACTGCAATAATCCAAAACCTTCTTTTTATAACATTAAACAAGCTTTTTAAATTTATTTCCTTCTCCATACTTCCCCTCCACTATTATTTAATTGATTAAAAATGAAGTTAAATATATATTGAACAACATCATTTAATTCACATCTGAATATATTTACAAATCACCATCCGAATATACACATTTCCACTTGCTCAAAGATGTACAAAATCACTCCTAGTTTTTATTACAATGACTGACCCTAAAGCATGAATACATCCTCAAAAATTCCTTTATAGTGTTACATTATTTCATGTAACACTACAAAGGAATTAGTGTTAGTATCCTTCACATAGAACATTGCACAGTCTTTTAAACAAAGCCTTACTCTGTAAGGTTTTAACTATATACCTATGTATATTTACTTTTCATAGTCAGGGGAAATCAATCAAAATTATACATATTTATCCTAGCGTTAACACGTATATTTAAATTTAAATTAACATTTATATATTCAATGTAATTTAATGCAAGATAAGAAAATTGAACTTTTCAAGTATAGATTTGATTAACAAAACAAACGTTTCGTTTCATTAATCATAATATACTCATGTATTATTCATTTTAGTTCTTGATAATACCCCCGTCAATATAAATTTATACGTCCGATTCACTCTCTACCTAGAATATCCCATTCAATTATCTTCATATAAATTCACACATAATCTCATAAATAATTATTTCAAGGAAGTAAAGATCGTATAGTCATATGCATATTATCCAATTAAATTCTTGTGACAGTATCTATATGTCCAACAACCGCTTATAAAAGAGTTTAAAAACAATTGTTGAATTATAGGGTTGAGGTCCTCTTATTAAAAAATGAAGCAAAATAGTAGCATACTATAAGTAGCCGATAACCATTTATAAATAAATGAAACAATATTATCCTCTTTTGACGATTAATGAAAGAGAAATAACATTAGAAAGTCCCATTCCAAAACTAACATAGACTTAACTTTTCCCCAACATATTGGCTGAAATCTACAAAAAACTTATTTCTAATGAAATAGACTTAAGTTCTTTTTTGTATCGTTAAGGCTTAGTTACAAACCATTTCGCTTTCCACTAACTTTTTCATATAATCTAATAGCTCTTTCTTTAACTCTTCATGTTGTAGCGCCATTTCAACAGTTGTTTGAATGAATCCAAGCTTTTCTCCGACATCATAGCGTTTTCCTTCGAAATCATATGCAAATACACGTTGAATTTCATTTAAACGCTGAATCGCATCTGTTAACTGAATTTCTCCGCCTGCCCCTGTTTGTTGATTTTCTAAGAACATAAAGATTTCTGGCGTTAACACGTAACGTCCCATAATCGCTAAATTAGATGGTGCTGTTCCTTTAGCAGGTTTTTCAACAAATTTACTCACTTGATAACTGCGATCCTTTCGCTCTAACGGATCAATAATACCATAGCGATGCGTTTCATTCTCTGGAACAGTTTGAACACCAATTACCGATGATTGTGTATTCTCATATTGATTCATTAATTGGCGTAAGCACGGCGTATCCGCTTGAACAATATCATCACCAAGTAGTACCGCAAATGGCTCATTTCCAATAAATTTACGAGCACACCAAACAGCATGTCCTAAACCTTTAGGCTCTTTTTGGCGAATATAATGAATATTGATCTTTGAAGATTCTTGTACTTTTTCAAGAGTTTCATACTTTCCTTTTGATAATAAGTTTTGCTCTAATTCAAAGGAATGATCGAAATGATCTTCAATCGCACGTTTTCCTTTTCCTGTTACGATAATAATATCTTCAATTCCAGACGCAATTGCCTCTTCCACGATATATTGAATTGTTGGTTTATCAACAATTGGTAACATTTCTTTTGGCATTGCTTTTGTTGCTGGTAGGAAGCGAGTCCCTAATCCAGCTGCTGGAATAATAGCTTTTCTTACTTTTTTCAATGATATTCCTCCTAGTATTATATAATTTTTTTATATTTACTTGATTGAACAATTAACAAACACACTTATTATAACAATAATTTTCCTCATTTTAACAGATCGGAGATGGATATTTGCTCAATTGTTGAACCATTAGAAGCAAACTTAAAATCAAACTTATCAGATCGATAAATTAATAAAGAACTATCTTCGTTTTTCAATTGTGCTTCACCCAATTGTTCTAACAACGTTGCCTTCAATATATTTACGTTCTTAAGACTTACCTGTTTAACAGTCAATTGATTATTATATAAAACATCAATTTCTTTATATTTTGTTAGTACTCCTTCTGGTATTTTTTCTTCATTTTGAGGAATACCTATTATACTAGTTACATCCTCTTTACGCTTACCTAGAAAAGTAAGAGCTTGTTCCAGATTTTGAGAAGTACCTTCTAATTTTTTTATTTTATTTACAACATCCTCATAAGATAATGCCTGAGTAAATGGAATTGAGCTTACTATCTCTTCACTAACCCATCCTTCTTCCCCATTATCATAAATAGTCTTCAACCAATTGACCCCAGATTTTTCATCTTTTTTCTGATCCTTTACCACAAAAGGTGTTCCAAATACCATAGTAGCAATTGCTTGTCCCTCTAACGCTGGCACACTTCTCACACGAGCTTTAGCAGAACTTACATACCGAACATCTAAATCAGCTAATGGATTCTTCTCTTGTTTAACAACTTTTGCATGTCTAGATTGTTCTTTCTTTTGTTCTTTAGCGTGTAAAGGAGAAAGGATATTATCCCTTTGCCAATAAGCCAATCCACTTATAGTTGTAATTAGTAATACACCAATTAAGCCAGCAATATACTTACGTTTGATTCGATTATTCTTACTGTGAACATGCGCTCCACTTAATCTAGGTGCATAATTGGAAGCTTCTTTTGGAACCTCTTTTGAAGCAATATTTACCTCTGCCAACCCTTTTCCTGCCTGTTTCTCCATTGCTTCTTTTTTGAAGTTTTGCTGCTCTTCTTTACTCATTTCCTTATATTCTTTTAAGAAACTTTCATACTTCGGCATTACTTCCTCAATAGGACCATAGTCTCTAATTTCACCGTATTCAAGCCATAGAGCCTTTGTACAGAATTTTTTCACTTGTCCTAAAGAATGGCTAACAAAAAATATTGTTTTTCCTTGTTCTTTAAATTCATTCATACGGTTTAAGCATTTATCGGCAAATGTTTGATCACCTACTGATAAAGCTTCATCAATTACGAGTACATCTGGATTAATACTAACTGAAATCGCGAATCCTAAACGCGATTTCATCCCGCTAGAATATTTTTTTACTGGCATATCAATAAACTTACCTATATCAGCAAAATCAATAATTTCAGGTGTTAACTTTTCAATTTGTGCTTTACTCATTCCCATCATTAAGCATTTAAGCTCAATGTTTTCTCTACCTGACAATTGATTATTAAGACCAGCTGCGATTGCAATAAGTGCGACTTTCCCTTTTATGTCGATACTTCCAATTGTAGGCGGTGTAATTCCAGCAATCAAATTAGACATTGTAGATTTTCCAGAACCATTTACCCCAACAATACCAATAACATCGCCTTTTTGAGCCTCAAATGTTAAGTTTCTTAATGCATAAAAGTCTTCACCAAATCCTCCAGGATACAGAATATCCTTTAATTTCTCAGAGTTTTTGCTATGCATTTTATATTTTTTTGTTACATTATGAAACCTCACTGATTCATTCATTTTTTACAACCCTCATCATAGATAATCTGCAAAGTGCTTTCTAAATTTTACATGTAGCGTTGCACCAATTAACAACGTAACAAGGACAAACGACCAAAAATATAATGCATAATTTAGATCTTGATAAAACCAGCTTGTTCCTAGTAAGGAAGCCCGATATCCATCTACAATATAGCAAAATGGATTTAACTGCATAATTTTTTGAAGAAACGATGGTAATTTCTCAGGTGTCCATAATATAGGCGTTAAGTATAGCAACATTCGCATAATTGATTGAACAATCATTTGAACATCTCTCACAATTGTTGCTAACGTTGACGTAATTAAGGAGAGTGAAAATATTAACATAAGGGTAGCAAACATATAATAAACAAGCTGAATATAATGAATAGAAATACCTTGACCCGTTACTAAAAATAAAATTGTCACAATACCAATAAGTATCAAATGCTGATACAGATTAGACATAATTACAAAGCTTGGGATAACACTCATTGGAAAACTCATCTTCRAAATCATATTTAACCTTGTATAAATAGACTTAGATGCTTGTAGCATTGCTGGTTGTACAAAAAACCATACAACAAGCCCTGCAGATAACCAATAAACAAATGGTACTCCATTTACTCCTTGACCACCCCGAATCCCAAAGCCGAATACAAACCAATAAATACTCATCTGTATGAGAGGATTCAAAACTTCCCACGCAAGTCCTAAATAATTATTATTATTTGTACTTTTTACTTGATAAATAGATAAACGTTTAATTAAATACAGACTATTTATCTGTTCTTTTAATACCATAATCATTGAGTTCATCTTTACTGTGCCTCTCCGAAGAATATTTTCTCTACTACTCGTTTAGAAGCAAAACCATCTTCTAAATAACAATAATTATTATAGAAGGTATTATATTTCCCTGCAAATTCACCTAAACCTAGAGTTTCGAATCTTAATATTTCCTCAAGCACTTCTTCCGTATTCATCACAACTGGACCAGGAGCTTCTGTCTCTAAGTCAAAATAAAAACCTCTTAACTTATCACGATACGAGTCAATATCATACGTGTAGAAAATGATTGGTCGTTTCAAATTCGCATAGTCAAAAAAGACTGAAGAGTAATCTGTAATTAACAAGTCAGATAGTAAATACAGATCATTTATATCGACATGCTTAGAGAAATCATACACAAACCCTTTATACGGTTCTAAATCAAACTGTTCTGCAACTAAGTAATGCATACGTAACAAAATAATATAGTCTGAACCTAATTGTTTCTGCAAAAGATTTAAATCTAATTGTAAATCTAATTTATATCGACCTTTACTATAAAACTGATCGTCTCGCCACGTTGGGGCATATAAAATAATTTTTTTATCTATAGGTAATCCATTCTGTTTCTTTAATGTATCGATTGCCTTAGAATTATTATTTACATATAAGAAATCGTTACGAGGATATCCTGCTTCAACAACAGTTTTTTGAAATTGAAAAGCCCTCTTAAATATTTCAGTCGAATATACATTAGGGGAAAGTAAATAATCCCAGTTTTGTGCTTCACGATGAAAGCTGTCCTTATACTTTTCAGTTGTTGTACCTGGCATATGAACTTCTTTCATATCACCCGCTAATTTCTTAAGAGGTGTACCGTGCCAAGTTTGTATATAAATAGTATGCCTTGGCTTAGGAAGCCAAAGCGGCATTCTACTATTCGTTACCCAATACTGCGCGCGTGCCAATAAAATAAACCAACGAATTGAAAATTTTTTTACATATGGGATATTTCCTTTGTCAAACTGCGCTGTGTAATTTTTATTTACACTCCAAACCATTTGAAAGTCCATGTCATTTTGTAACATGTATTCATACATAGCTCGTGGATTACAACTATATTGTTTTCCGGAATAACTCTCAAATAAAATTAACTTCTTTTTGGGAGGCAAACAACTACAGAAAAGAAATACTGCCTTACATAGTTTTTTTACAATACGGTGATTTTTTATTCTTCTTATAAATCCCATGTTATTTACACACCTTCTAATTCAGTCGCTTCATACTTACGATACATTAACGCGAAACCTCACCTTTTCCCGTTCTTCCCATTAATGCGTCTACTTCTTCTTTTGCATTTTTTCCATTAAATAAAACATTATATATCGCAGTCGTAATCGGCATTTCAATACTCATTTTTTCAGCTAAATGATATGCTGCCTCAGCTGTACGAACACCTTCTACCACCATGCCCATATTCTCTAATACTTCTTCTAGATTATGACCCTTACCAAGTAAATTTCCAGCTCGCCAATTGCGACTATGAACACTTGTACAAGTCACAATTAAATCACCGACACCTGTTAATCCCGCAAAAGTAAGCGGATTTGCTCCCATCTCACACCCTAATCGTGTAATTTCCGTTAGTCCCCTGGAAATTAACGCTGCCTTCGCATTATCTCCGTAACCAAGACCATCTGAAATTCCTGCACCAAGGGCAATAATGTTTTTTAGTGCCCCACCTAATTCAACACCAATCACATCTCGATTTGTATAAACACGGAAATTTGTATTCATAAATAGCTTTTGTGTTTTTTCAGCAGCCTGTAGATGATATGACGCAGCAGTTACAGTAGTAGGATGACGAAGACTCACCTCTTCTGCATGGCTTGGCCCTGAAAGAACAACAACACTTTCTATTAACTCTTTCGGCATCTCTTCTTCAATCATTTCCGAGATACGTTTAAATGATCCCGGTTCAATTCCTTTACTCGCGTGGATAACGGTTATTGGTTGTTTTAAGACGTTCTTTAATTGTTGCATTACATTACGAATCGCTTTCGTTGGGACAACTAATAATACAGTATCTATCCCATCTATTGCTTCCTCTAGGGATTCATACCCTTTTATTTTTTCAGAAAGCTGAATCCCCGGTAAATATGCTTCATTCGTATGCTTTTCATTAATTTCATGGATTTGTTCCGCCTTATTCCCCCAAATTCTTACTTCATGTCCGTTATCCGCAAGAACCATAGATAACGCTGTTCCCCAGCTTCCTGCACCTATGACTGTTATTTCTTTTATTTCTTTCATTTCTTTCATTTCTTTCATTTCTCTCCATCCTCTACAGATTTTGAATTTATTCTATACAAAATATGATTTCTACATATAAAACCTTTGTAATAAAAATATTTCCCTCTAGAAATTACTTCTTAGAGGGAAATATAGACGTTATTGTTTTACCAATGAACCATGGACTTTTTTTGCAAATCTTGCATAACAAGTTTATTTAATCTACTCATAAATTCCTTGTAGTATCCCGGCTGGTAATGCGAAAATGTATTTCCAAACGGATGGTTATGCTGGCCTATATAATTAGTATCTTTCAGGTTAATAACCTTACAATTTGGGATAGATTGCATAAACCATCCATTAAGTAACTCCCAGAAATAATTATTTCTTTTTATAATTTCTGATCGTGGGAATTTTTTCACTGTACCATCTATATCAACGTACTTATATGTGAATCCTCCAATATTTAAAATAATGCGGTCTTCAGGTAATATCTCTTTGACTTTTTCGGCAAATTTCTCCATATACGTCTTCCATATTTCAAAATATAATTGATTATTGCTATGCCCAATAAATTCATAGTCCATCAATTCTTTAAAATATTGACTCCCCCTAAGAACCATACAAAATATTGACTCCCCCTAAGAACCATAC
>NZ_JBFTMC010000005.1:0-108589 GCF_056396765.1 Bacillus sp. 05T22 | reverse complement strand
CTGCAGCACCGGAATAGAACGGGAGAAGGGCAAGAAATTGATATTTCTTTATTTGATTCCCAATTAGCAGCATTAGTAAATGTAGCGAGTAATTATTTGTGTACAGGAGAATTGCCAGAGAGACTTGGGAATCAGCATCCGAATATTGTTCCGTATCAAGTGTTTAAGGCGAAGGATGGAGACCTTGTTGTTGCGGTCGGAAACGATGAACAGTTCCATAGGTTTTGTGTATTGCTTGGTAGACAAGATTTATCTCGTTTAGATCGTTATACAACAAATGCAAATCGCCTTTTGTATAAGGAAGAGCTCATAGACATAATTGCAAAAGAAATGAAGAAGAAAAAGAAAGAGGAATGGAAACAATTGTTGGATGAAGCAGGTATTCCAAATGGACCAATTCTCAATGTGAAAGAAGCGCTAGAAACAGAGCAAGCAGGGGCGCGAGAGATGACAGTTCATATGGAGCATCCAACAATTGAGAATCTTAAACTTGTAGGTTCACCATTAAAACTTGCAAAGACACCGGTGCGAATGCAGAAACATCCGCCACTCCATGGAGAACATACAGAACAGATTTTGAAAAATTTGGGGTATTCTCAGGAAAGTATTAGGGAAATGAAAAAAAACCAATGGATATAAGGAGGCAGTACAAATGAATTTTTCTTTATCAGAAGAACAACAAAGTGTTAGAAAAGTAGTGAGATCATTCGTAGATAATGAAATTATCCCATACATTAAAGAATGGGATGAAAAAGGGCATTTTGAAGAAAAAATCTTGAAGCGTTTAGCAGAATTGCAATTTATGGGCGTTTGTATTCCAGAGCAATATGGCGGCGTGGGTATGGATTATAATACGCTGGCTATCATTTGCGAGGAATTGGAACGCGGTGACACAGCTTTCCGTACAGCTGTATCTGTACATACAGGGTTAAATAGTATGACACTTCTGCAATGGGGAACAGAAGAACAAAAACAAAAGTACCTTGTTTCACAAGCGAAAGGTGAAAAAATTGGGGCTTTCGGTTTAACAGAACCAAATGCAGGGTCAGATGTTGTTGCTATGCAAACAACAGCAGTGAAACAAGGTGATCACTATGTATTAAATGGATCTAAAACATGGATTTCGTTATGTGATGTTGCAGATCACTTCTTAATATTTGCGAAAACAAATCCAGAATTAAAGCACCGAGGTATTTCTTGTTTTATCGTAGAACGAACATTTCCAGGAGTATCGACAAAAGCGATAAAAGGAAAGCTTGGTATTCGAGCTGGAAATACAGGTGAAGTATTTTTAGATGATGTAAAAGTACCAGTGGAAAACCTTCTTGGAGAAGAAGGTGAAGGGTTTAAAATTGCAATGGCTTCATTAGATAATGGACGTTTCACAGTAGCAGCAGGCGCATGCGGACTCATTCAAGCAAGCTTAGAAGCGAGTGTAAAGTATTGTGAAGAGAGAAAGACATTTGGTAAAGAAATTGGAAAACATCAGCTTGTACAGCAAATGATTGCGAAAATGTCTGCGAATCTTGAAATATCACGTTTATTGGTTTATAAAGCAGGATGGCTAAAAAATGAAGGGAAACGTAATACACGTGAAACGTCTTTAGCGAAATGGATCGCTTGTGACGCTGCATTTGAAGCGGCAAATGATGCAGTGCAGGTGCACGGGGCATATGGATATTCAAATGAATTTCCAGTAGAACGATATTTGCGAAATGCAAAAGCTCCAGTTATTTACGAAGGAACACGTGAGATTCATACCATTATGCAGGCAGAATATGCACTTGGCTATCGTTCTGATAAGGAACTCCGTAATATGTTACCGAAGTGGCCTTTTGAAGAAAGTGAGGCAGAAATGGTAACGAAATAAAATAGGAAGGTAGTGCAACGAAGGTTGCACTACCTTTTTTTTATATTTTTAATTTACAAGTATTTACATCCCTTTTGTCTTAGTGTACTATTTAACTAGTACACTAAGACAAAAGGAGGGAAGAAATGAAAATAGAATTTTCTCCTAACACACCGATTTATATTCAGGTGATGGAATACATAAAAAAAGAAATTGTAACAGGTCATCTATCACCTGGCGACAAAATTCCCTCTGTACGTGAATTAGCAAGCGAGTTACAAGTAAATCCAAATACGATCCAGCGTACATTTCAAGAGCTAGAGCGAGATGGTATTGTTGTAACACGTAGAGGGATGGGAAGATATGTAACAAGCGAGGGAGAGAAAATTATGGAGCTGCGCAAAGATATGGCAAAAGAGTTGCTTCATTCTTTTATAAACGGAATGGACAATTTAGGTTTTACAGAAGAGGAAATTCTCTCAATCCTCCGTTCCTCATTGGAAGAGAAAAGGGAGGAGAGCTGATGACAGGGCTATTAAAAATAGAGAACTTATGGAAGCGATATGGTTTAAAGGCAGTGATTCGTGAGCTAAACCTAGAGATTACAGAAGGAAAGATTATTGGCCTTGTTGGAGATAACGGTAGTGGAAAAACAACATTATTGAAAATGATTGCAGGTTTGCAGCACCCTTCGGAAGGAAATGTCACAATTGCAGGTAAGAAGGTGGGTTTAGAAACAAAAAAGATTGTTTCATTTATGCCGGATCGACCTGTATTTGATGAGTGGATGACTGTAAAAGATGCTATATTTTTCTATCGTGATTTTTATCAAGACTTTGAGATCCAAAAGGCAGTAGATGCAATCACTGAATTTAAAATACCATTAGAAGAAAAAATTAAAGTATTGTCAAAGGGAATGATTGAAAAATTACAGTTGATTTTAACATTTTCAAGAAAAGCAAAACTCTACATATTAGATGAACCGCTTGGCGGAATTGATCCCGTTTCACGTGAACATGTGCTAGAACTCATTTTACAGTTTTATCGTGAAGACAGTACGATTTTAATTTCGACTCATTTAATTGGAGAGATTGAAAATATATTTGATGAAGTCACCTTTTTGAAGGATGGAGAGATTGTACTGCATGAAAATGTAGAAGAACTGCGTTTTCAAAGAGGGAAAGCGGTGACTGAATTGTTTAAGGAGGTGTTTGGGAAATGAGTCAACTCCTTAGATATTTATATAATTGTAATAAAAAGAAGGTATGGGTAATTTATTTCGGATTTATTACCACTTCATTAATTCTATTATTTAATATGAAGGGATCTTCGGGGGTAAGGGTTTCAAATAGACAAGATATAATATTAATTATATTTATATTATTATTTTGTATGACTGCATTTTCTATCTTCTTACTGGCGATCTCTTCTTTCAGAAAAATAGTGAGAGGATCTATGATTCGGTATGCTGCAATTCCATCAAAGAAATATATATATGCGAATTTATTGTTTTTTATAATAATGTTTACTCTGTTGTCTTTAATRGGCATTGTTTTTTTACATCTTCTTTCTTTAAATATATATGAGAACAAGGCAAGTGGAGAGGTTCAACAGGGCATTAATAGTTTGTACAATTATGGTTTATTACACCATCTGTTCTCTATCTTTTTATGGCTTGTAGATTTAATAAGTACATTAATTTCTGTGTATTTCATAATCGTAGTTATAAAACTATTTAATGTGAAATCCTCATTAAATAAGGTGCTATTTATATTTTTCTTTGTCGTTTTCGGTGGAATCCAGTTTTTTATAACTAATATGTTAGCAAAAATAGATAGATATGTATTTTCTGTAAAGAATGTTGGATTTATAGATAAAAATGGTTTTTTCGAAACATCTTTTTATTTTAATGATGGTTCAAATATTTCTTATTTAAGTTTTAGTTTATTGTTAATCTTTCTATTGGTATTAATAACAGGTCGCATCATCGATAAAAAACTAGAAGTCTAAAGGAGGAACAATCATTGGGAAACGTAGTAGTGAAATTAGAAAACGTCCATAAAAAAATAGGAAAAAATGAAATTATTCGTGGTCTTTCATTTGAAGTTCGTGAAGGGGAGGTATATGGATTTCTTGGACCGAATGGAAGCGGGAAAACGACGACAATTCGGATGATGACTGGTCTGATTTCAATGACAAAAGGCGATATCACAATTTGTGGTCATAGCATTCGTACAGAACGTGAGAAGGCGTTAGAACAAATTGGAGCGATTGTCGAGAATCCTGAACTCTATGACTATATGACAGGAATGCAAAATTTAAGGCATTTTGCAAATATGGCAATTACACCAATTAGTAAAGAGCGTATCGTTGAAATTGTAAAGCTTGTTGAATTAGAGCATGCCATTCATAAAAAAGTGAAAACATATTCACTTGGAATGAAACAACGTCTTGGTATTGCGCAAGCACTTTTACATAATCCGAAAATTTTAATATTAGATGAACCGACAAACGGATTAGATCCAGCGGGTATTCGCCAAATTCGTGATTATTTACAACGATTAGCGAAAGAAGAAAACATTGCGGTTATCGTATCAAGTCATTTATTAAGCGAAATTGAACTTATGTGTGATCGTGTAGTTATTATTAAGCAAGGTCAGTTTGTGCAAGAGTATAACTTACATGAGCAAGCAAAGCATGGTGAAACGGTTGTAGTGGCATTTGAGGTAGATCAAATTCAGAAAGCGAATGAAATTATTAAAGGTAAGGCACAAGGAAGCGTAGTTGAGACATCTGTAGCGAAAGAAAAGATTCCGCAAATTGTAAAACAACTTGTGCATGCTGATGTACTTGTATATGGTGTGACAGTGCAAAATAAAACGTTAGAGGATGAGTTCTTAGCGATTACTGGGGGAGTGAAAGCGTAATGTTTAAATTAATTCAAAATGAATTACTAAAGCTACATGCGAAAAAAGGTATGTATATATTGATAGGCGTAATTGCTGCATTGGAAGTTTTAGGTGTCCTCGCAATATTGAAATGGGGTGAAGCTAAAGATTTTAATGGAACATATTTAGATTTTACGAAGTCAGATATTAGTTTAGTTATTTTATTTGCAACAATTTTCGGTATTACGATTGCTTCTCGTACGATTACAGAGGAGTTTCAAAAAGGAACGATTAAGCAATTATTAATTCGTCCGAGAAAAAGAATTATGATTTTATTTTCTAAATACATTTCTGTATTACTAACAATGTTATTTGTTGTCTTTGCAGGTATGTTAATTGCAATGATTATCGGTGCAATTGCAATGGACGGAGGGAAAACAGATTTAACGTTAAGCATATTGCTTAAGTCAATCTTATATCAACTTCTTGCACCGTTCTTCTTTRCAACACTTGCCTTTTTCTTGGCAAATGTTTTTAGAAAATCAGTATTACCATTAATCATTACATTGTTCTTATTCTTCTTGCAAGGGGCAATTAATATAGCTCTTATGATGTTTGCAAAAGGTATTGCTAAATTTGTTGTGTTTTTCCATTTGAACTTAAGTATGTACGACAGCAACAAATTAATTAGTGGCGGTGTTGAACCACCATTTACAGAATTTAATTTCACAACATCGCTATTACTTGTAATTGTGTATTTTGTAGTGTTACTTGTTGCATCGAGTGCATTATTCCAAAAGCGTGATGTATTATAAAATATTTATATAAACAATAATATATATGAAGAACTAAATGAGTATAAAAAGAAAGGTGTTATTAAATCAAATCGATTTGTATTTTTAGTAATATGACTTTACATGTATATATGAAATAAAAAAGATCCCCGGCAAGCGGGGATTTTCCTTAACCAACTTTTTCTTCTGTTTTTTCACGATCCCAGCATTCTGTATTTTCTAAACCAGGAATGCTGTCAGCGTAGAAGACTGGGTCTTGTCCAGCCTCTTTTTGCTTCATATAGTCTTTCAATGCTGCAAATGCATATTTGCTTAAGAAAATAATTGTAACTAAGTTGAAAATTGCCATAACGCCCATGAATAGGTCAGCTAAATCCCATACAACTTGAATGGTTGCAACAGAACCCAGGAATACCATACCAATTACAGCGATGCGGTAAATCATAAGTGTTGTTTTGCTTCCTTTTAAGAACTCGATATTTGTCTCACCATAATAGTAATTTCCGATTAGAGAACTGAAAGCAAACAAGAAGATTGCTACAGCGACAAAGATTGGAGCCCAAGGACCAATATGCGCTTTTAACGCTTCTTGTGTTAACTGAATACCATTTAAATCTGTTCCAGTATGAACGTCCGATAAAAGGATAATAAAAGCAGTACAACTGCATATTAATAATGTATCTGTAAAGACACCAAGTGTTTGAATAAAACCTTGTTTAACAGGGTGTGTTACGTTAGCAGTCGCAGCTGCGTTTGGTGCACTACCCATACCAGCTTCATTGGAGAATAAACCACGTTTGACACCAAGTAAAACAGCTGCACCAAAGCTACCGCCCGCGATTTCTTTTATGCCAAATGCGTGTGCTAAAATTTCTTTTATCATTTCTGGAATCAATGTAATATTTGTCACGACAACAAATAGTGCAACTGCAACATAAATGATTGCCATAACTGGTACAATCATTTCTACAACACGTGCGATTCGCTTTACGCCACCAAAAATAATAACAGATAATAGGGCAGCTAATGAAACTCCAACTATTTTTGGATCGATATGAAAAGCACCATCGAATGCAGATGTTACGGTATTTGCTTGTACAGCGTTAAAGACTAAACCGAAACTAACTGTGATTAAAACGGAGAAAATCATACCCATCCAGCGTTTGTTTAAACCTTTTTCCATGTAGTATGCTGGTCCACCACGGAATGTTTTACCGTCTTGAATTTTATAAATTTGTGCAAGTGTACTTTCAACGAAAGCAGATGCGCCGCCAATCATAGCGATAAGCCACATCCAAAAGACAGCACCTGGTCCACCCGTAGAAATAGCAATTGCTACACCAGCTAAGTTACCTGTTCCAACACGTGATGCTGTACTCATGCAAAACGCTTGGAATGAAGAAACACCATGCTTTTCTTTTTGTGCTTTACGTGTAGAAGGGCTTGCGCCATCGCCTAGCAAACGGATCATTTCACGAATGTGACGGAACTGAACAAATCCAGCTCTTATTGTAAAATAACAACCTACAGTGATTAACAATGTAATTAAAATATAACCCCATAAATATTCGTTTGTTGTTGTAATAAACTTATGAATCGGAGTAATGACATTTTCAAAAAAATCCATGTACGTAATCCTCCTTATTCTTATCATGATAATGTGTTTTGGAAAAATAGGTATAAAAAGCGACGTTTAACATTATAACAGAAAGTCTTGCAAAGAGGAAATTACAAAATAGATTTCTTATTATATATTTTAATAGGTATAGTATTTAAAAGCGAACTGAGAAAAATAGGAAGAATTTTAATGATATTCATATTAAAATATAAATATATCATCTTGGGGGTGTTTTTTATTCAGTACGCATTTTCACGTATACGACTTCGAAATTTTTTTGCATGGATGATTTTGGGTATAGTAGTAATGGTGCTACCGCTATCCTTTGCAGGCGCTTCAGAAAATGTCATGGATGTTGCAGTGCAAATTTCGGTGTTTTTTGTATTTCCACTACTATGGTTATATTTAAAAACACGAAAAAATAATGTTATATTTACTAGCTTCTTTGATAAACCATCACGGTTAAACTGGAAGATAATCATAGTTGCAACCGCAATGGGAATGATTTTTGCATTCGGTGTATCTTTTATTCAATTGTACATATTAGCACATCTTGTTCCAGATTTCTTAATGGGTGTATTAAGTGATGATAGTGTAATTGATATGAGTAGCACATATACAAAAATCTTTAGCTTTATTTCAGCATGTGTTTTTGCACCTATTATGGAGGAAGTTATCTTTCGAGGTTTCTTTTTACAGCGTATGACGTTTAAGTGGGGGATAAAACGTGCTGTAATTGTGTCCTCTCTTATTTTTGGTTTAGGACATTTTGATGTAGTCGGTGCTTTTGTATTTGGTGTTGTCATGTGTCTTCTTTACATAAAAACGAAAAATATATGGACGAATATTGCTGTTCATGCGTTGAATAATTGTATAGCAACTACCATCCAATTAACGAGTGGTGAAGGAACAGATGATGTCATTTCGATTGCTGAATTACAAGGACAAAGTAATTTATGGATTGGACTCGTTGTAATTCTGATCAGTTTATTATGGTTGGCACCTTTTATTCGTAAAAATTGGCGAACTGTAAAAGAAGTGGGGGTACCACCTCTTCGTTTTATCAATGAAGATAAGGCAGTTGTACCATTACAACAAAATAAAATGTATAGTCAAGTCATTTTAACGGATCAACTTATGGCTGTAGAGTTGCCAGATGAGGCTGTGAATCAGTTGAGATTAGAACAGAATGATTATGTAAAGGTTGTAGTAGAGAATGAAAAAATTATTATAACAAAAGCAGAACATTGATAAGAGTATAGGAAACGAAAAATAGCAGCTCTCCAATATAAATGAGGAGAGCTGCTATTTTAATGGATAACAATTTCAACGTGGAAGTTGTTTCCGTTTTTTACATATTTAATATCTGTGACTGTACGAACCATTTTTAAAATTTCCACCTTTTCCCCAATTCGAGGGATGGTGGGAACATTATCCCAAATGCCAAGTAAATCATCTTCTTGTATCGTTTTTTCGTAAAACCAAATTTTCAATGTAATGCCCCTTTCTCGAATTTTATGTATTTTAATACATAATAAAACATTTTTATTCTTTTTGTAAGGGGTTTTTTATTATATTTTGAATAAAAATTAATTTTGTTCTTCTGGAAAAATATGTTCGATATCAGGAGTAAGGGATACTTCCGATAATACGATATGAGAAACAGTTGTTGCATATGAAGAAACATCATTAATAAACTCTTCAAGTTCAACTAATGAAGGAACAGAAATTTTAACGATATAACAAAGACTTCCAGTTACGCGATAGCAAAAGCTTGCCGATGGATACGATTGAATAAATTGTTGCATGCGCGTTGTATCACCATTTTTTAAGGTGATTTCTAAAATACAATCTAAGACGAGCCCAGCTTTTTTATAATCAATATCAATTGTATATTTTTGAATGACTCCTTCATTTTCTAACTTACGAACACGTTCTGCAGTAGAAGGCGCGGATAAGTTTACGCGTTTTGATAATTCTCGCATAGAGAGGCGACTATCATTATATAATTCATTTAAAATTTTACGATCTACACGATCTAATTGCATATGTAAATATACCTCCAGTAAACTAATCATTTTTGTAAAGAAAATATATAAATAAAGATTCATATGAAATGTGAAAAGGCTATACTTTATTTTACAATAAAACAGAAAGGAATAGGAGGAGAAATGATGGAGAGAATTTCATTATCAGATGTAGGAGAAACAAAGTTTCAAAAATTATTA
The DNA here is from genome assembly GCF_056396765.1 of Bacillus sp. 05T22. NCBI lineage: Bacteria > Bacillati > Bacillota > Bacilli > Caryophanales > Bacillaceae > Bacillus > Bacillus sp. 05T22. The sequence continues at coordinate 99,212 of NZ_JBFTMC010000005.1, read as the reverse complement.
GGGCATTGTCCAGATATACTACATGCTTGGAGTGTATTAGAAAACACATTATATGAAAAAGGGGCACTTTCTGCAGAATTAAAAGAACAAGTACGTAGAACACTTGCTTTTGGAAATGAGTGTTTGTATTGCATGGCAAAAGGAAAGCCAGATGATGTGCAAAAGGTAGAAGAGATTAGTACTGCTGTAACCTTTGCACATGTATTTGTACATAATCGTTCAGCGATAGATGATAAGATGTTTGATGTGTTGAAACAGTATTGGAGTGAGGCAGAGATTGTAGAGCTCTGTGTATATATTTGCTTTATTACTGCTTCACAACAGCTTGGATTTTTATTTCAATTACAGCCAGGAGAGGAGAAGGAATAATGTTGAAACAGGCAGCACTTGTTATTATTGATGTACAAAAAGCGTTTAATCTACCTTATTGGGGCGAGCGAAATAATCCTTTTGCAGAAGAGAATATGAAAAGTTTATTAGAAGAGTGGAGAAAAAGAGCATTAACTATTATTCATATTCAACATGTGAATAAAGAAAACGTAGAGTCAATGTTTCACCCAAATACAGAAACAGTTAAATTCAAAGAAGAAGTGCAACCATTACAGGGAGAAATAGTCATTCAAAAGTGTGTTAACAGTGCATTTATTGGAACTGATTTAGAAAAGCTACTAAAAGAGAAGAACTGTAACTCAGTTATTATCGTTGGATTAACGACGAACCACTGTGTAGAAACAACGACACGGATGGCTGGAAATCTAGGGTTTTCAACGTATTTAGTAAGTGATGCAACGGCTACATTTAATCGAAAGGGACCAGACGGTGTACAATACTGTGCAGAAGAAATTCATAATATGACCCTCGTAAATCTTCATGAGGAATTCGCTACCATCGTTACAACATCGGGAATATTGGAGAAGGTAAGATTTGTTCAGTTGTAACGATGAATGATTGATACTATTTCAATAAAATATTTGAATAATTATGTAGAAAAAAATAAGAATATTTTGTATAATCAAAGTACAATCATTTTGAAAACAGGGGTGGCAGCATATGGAGCAAATTCCAGTAAAGAAGATAGAAACAGTACTCGTTTTAGCAGAAGAGGATAAACAAAAACAAAAGGAATTTTATGAATTGCTATTAACAACTCATTTTTATGTTGCTGGATCTATCGAGGCGGATGATTCTGCATCAGAAGGAACACTTCGGTTACGTTATTTCCAAGGAGAAGGCAGATGGATCGTACCGTTCTTTACGCAATTAGAATTTGTGAAAGACGTGTTGCCGGAAGAAACGCCCCTTATTACGATACGTGGAAAAGAATTATTTGAAAACCTAGATAAAGAAGCAACAGCGGTATTGAATGTTGGCACAGAGCTTAGCAAAACATTTATTCCGGAAGAAATTGCAGATATAGCTTCTGGACGTATATTTAATTATTATCAGTAAAAAATTGTTGTCAGCCCTTTATAGTCAACTCGGCATAAGGGAACATAAAGAAAGGAAAAGCGATATATGCTTTTCCTTTTTTGTGTAAATGAAAAAGTATATAGGAAACTGCTTTTTAATTCGATATGAAATTCACACCGGAAGGAATAGAAAGTGTATTCCTTTCCGTGTCCATTGTGACAGTAACACCGAGTGGGATTCCGACATTTGGCTGTATATGCCCGATAGGAAGGCCGAGTAATACAGGAATATTGTATGGAGCGAGATAGTTATACAATATGGTTTGTAATGATAGAGACTGCTTTGAGGCTATACAATCATGGCAGCTTGTGAAGACAACTCCTGCACATTCATTCAATTTTCCTGCTAAATGTAATTGATTGAACATGCGATCAATACGATACGGTTCTTCTCCAATATCTTCAAGTAATACAATTTTATTCGCTGTATAGATTTCATAGGGGGTACCCAGTGTACTTACTAAAACGGTTAAATTGCCTCCAACTAATGGTGCGGAAACTGTACAAGTAGATGTAGTGGTAATGCATTCTGCTGCTGGTAAAATAGTTGAATACGGATAGAATAGTTGATTGAAAGAAGATAAAGAAAGAGAATTCACTCCTTTTCCTAATTCTTCAATCATAGGTCCATGGAATGTAATGAGTCCTGCATATTGTGAAAAGGCAATATGTAAAGCAGTAATATCACTATATCCCCAAAAAATCTTCGGGTTGTTTCGAATGAGTTCATATTGAATATGAGGAAGGAGACGACCACTTCCGTATCCACCTCTTGCGCAAAAAACGGCTTGCACTTCAGGATTGGAAAAAGATTCATGTAAATCCTGAAGGCGGATTGCATCATTTCCAGCTAGATAGCCGTATTTCTCGTAAACACTTTGACCAATTATTACGGATAGGCCCATTGTTTCTAATACTTTTTTTCCTGCAAGGACGTGTTCTATTAATGGAGGGCCTGCTGGAGCAATAATCATTACCGTATCGCCTTGTTGTAAGACATTTGGCTGAATCATTTAAATCTCCTCCTTCGTTTTCAATATATTCGTTTATAAGCAGTTCAATCCTTTTAAAAGAAGGGAAAAGTTTGTTGAGTCGAGAAGATATAAGAGGGAATAGGGAGGGAAAGAAGGATGTTTACAAGCAGAGTAAATGATGTATTACAAATAAAGTATCCAATTATTCAGGCCGGTATGGCAGGTGCAATTACGACACCAGAGCTTGTTGCGGCTGTGTGTAATAGCGGCGGCCTAGGGACGCTCGGGGCTGGTTATATGAGTCCGGAACAAATTCGTCAATCTATTTATAAAATAAGAGAGTTAACAGATAAGCCGTTTGCAGTAAATTTGTTACTTACGAAAGAAATACAAATTGAGGAAGAAAAAGTACAAGTAGCAAGAAATTTATTAGAGCCGCTACGAAAAGAATTAAGTATAGATGAGTATAATCAATCATTACAACTTCCGAAAAGTTATAAAGAACAATTGCACGTGTTAAAGGAAGAAAAAGTTCCGGTTATAAGCTTTGCATTTCACACGTTAGAACAAGAGGAAATTGTATCGTTGAAGAAAGAGGGCATAAAGATAATTGGAACAGCTACAAATGTGGCAGAAGCGAAGGTGCTTGCTGAATTAGAGGTAGATGTAATTGTTGGACAAGGTAGCGAGGCTGGAGGACACCGCGGGACTTTTATTGGGAAAGAACAAGATTCTATGATCGGTACATTTGCATTAATTCCACAAATGGTAGCCGCAGTATCAAATATCCCAATTGTAGCGGCAGGAGGCATTATGAATGGACAAGGTCTTGTTGCAGCAATGGCACTAGGTGCAGAAGGCATTCAAATGGGAACAGCATTTTTAACAAGTGAAGAAAGTATTACACATAATGTACATAAAAAAGCGGTACTGCACAGTACAGATACGAGTACAACTGTAACGAGATCATTTTCTGGAAAATATGCAAGGGGGATTCGAAATACATTTATAGAACAACATGAAGAAAAAGAAGAAATGCTCCCAATGTATCCAGTTCAAAATGTATTAACCGCTAAAATACGTCAAGAAGCTGCAAAACAAAACAAAGGGGAATATATGTCACTCTGGGCTGGACAAGCTTCTTCATTAGCAAGAAAAGAATCAGCTCAGCAAATTGTTGAACGAGTGTTGGGAGAAGTAAAGGTAACCGTAGAAAATTTACAAAGCATATACAAAAAGACCACTTGAATAATTCAAGTGGTCTTTTTATTAGTTTGCTTTATAAAATTGCTGGATGGCTTCGTCGATGTATACCCAGCCTTTCCATCCTAAGTGCATATGATCTTTTAAGAAGTATTTGTCATACTCATGGTTTGAAAAGTCAGCAATTGGATAGCCAGCTTGTTTAATTTGCTCATGAACTTTCTTATAGTATAATTCGCGTCGTTCTTTCGGGAATCCAGCATAATCATACCAAGGACCTTTTACAGGAACAGAAATGAAGAGTGGTTTTGCACCAGATTGTTTTAATAAATCGAGCGCAATTTGTAAATCTTCATATTCTGGAGAGTGATCATAAGCGTCATTTTTTAAGTAATCTTTGCGTTGCTTCAATTTCTTTTTAATTTTGCTATTGAAGTAATCATCTTCGATACCATACTGATTTGATTTTGATTCTAATTCACCAGTTTGATCCGCGTGTTTACGTGCTTCATTCCAGTTCATTTGTTTCAATGCTGGATCAAGTTGTTCTTTATGCGGTTTAATATTGAACATTACTGTAAATATGTCTTTGCGATCTAAAATATTACGGTAAAGATAAGCAAATGGTTTCGCTGCAATTGCTTTTATCTTATGTTTAGTATCATCATAGACAATGCCTTCTAAAGATGTTTTTAATAACGTCTCTTTTTTTACAATTTCAAAGTTCAATAAACGTTTTGCAATTTGTTTTTTCATTTCAGGCTTTAAATCATTGTTAAAAATGAAATGGTAGCCTTGTTGTTTTGAAAAGTTAGGTGCAAAGTGTGTTTCATCAATGCCTTGTGGTACAAACCATTGTGGTGAAAGAACAAAGACCATTTTTTTATCTTTTAATTGATCCATTGTAGATGCAAAGTTTAGCACATGGATAAGGTCTTGCGTTCCACCACGACCAAGAAGAAATGGTGTGAATCCTTCAGGTTTTACTTTAAAGTAATTGGATGGATGAAAAGCATCCATTCTCGCAAATTCCGATGAACCATACATCGGAAGGTATTTCGGATCTTCTAACATTTTTTGCTGTAAAATCATACTTTGTATTTTTTCTTCTTTTAGAGAAGTTGCAGCTTGTTCTACTTTCTTGTCACTTACAAGTGGAAGTAGGAAGCGTGTTGGGATAAGTAAGAATACAGCAAAAAGGGCCAATGCTAAGAGCATCGGACCAAAAGTTGCTTTTTTCATCGGATATCTTCCAACTTCTTAATAATCATGTTTGGTGTTGCCCACTCATCGCGGTCAAAATCAGAAATAGATACTTCGATATCTAGACGTTCTTGGAATTCTACTAATAAAGATACTGTACCGAAAGAATCAAGGATACCTTCTTCAAATAATTGTACATCTGGATTTTCTTTTACAATATCATTTTCACAAACTTCTTCTAAAATATCTAATACTTGATCTTTAAATTCTGCCATTTTTAAAATCTCCTTTATATCCGAAATATATTATGTGTAACTTCTTAGCTGTAAGAAAAGAAGCTATTCATTAAAAGTATCTGTTAAGGTGACCAGAGAAGATTAGGAAACCGAAACATACGAAATGGAACGTAATTACTACTGCAAGAACATGCATGAATTTATTGTTTGGCCAAAATTTATGTTTCTTGTTTTTTCGTTCGAAAATATCAAACGAAATAAACAAAACAGTATGGTAAAGGCCGTAAATAATGTACTGGTAAACATGTTCACCTAGAATATGCCAAACGCCCATAATGAAAAAGTTTAAAAATGCACCGATATATGAAATCGTGTAGCGATTTTTAAGTAGCTTTTTCTTTGTTGCGAAAAAGACAAAGCGCATATAAATAAAATCACGGAACCAGAATGATAAGGTCATGTGCCAACGGTTCCAGAAATCTTTAATGTTACGACTAATAAATGGTTTATTAAAGTTTTCTGGTGTTTTAATACCCATCATATAACTGACACCAATTACGAATGCACTATAACCTGCGAAGTCGAAGAATAGGTATAAACTGTAACTATACATATAAATCGCATTAGAGAAAATGGTATCTTGATTCGCAAATACTGCATCAACAAAATGCTTCTGCAATAAATAAGCGATAATAAACTTATACAGGAAACCTTGGAAAATACGATTAATACCTGTATAGAGTAACTTTTGATATTCTTCAGCACTTGGTGGCTTTTGAATATCTTTTTGGAACCTACGATAACGATCAATAGGTCCAGTCGAGATAGCTGGGAAGAACAGAACAAATTCCCAGAAATTAAAGAATGAGAATTCTTTAATTAAACCGTCACGAATCTCAAATACCATTTGTACTGCTCTGAATGTTACATAAGACATACCAGCAAATACAATGAATTTTAATTCATGTACAAATGGTGCGATTTTTGCCAGAATTAGTGGCAAAATCGATAAAATAACAGCCATGTAAAACATGGACGTATTATTATTTTGTTTTCTTAATAATAAATAGCCTTTAATAAGGATGTATTGCCAAATGATAAATACTGCTAACATCATTGCTTGCTTCGGTTTGTCAGAGAAAATAAGTGCAAGCATTACTAACGTTAGAACGGCATTATATTTACGCAACATTTTACCTTTTAATCCAGCTATGATAGTAGGTATTAATAAAATGCCCACTATAGCGAAAAAATAAAATGATCCATATGCGGTCATGCTGTAACCTCACTCAATAATTTTTTGCGATCTACCTTTCCATTTGGTGTCATTGGAATAGAAGATTGATACATGAATTTACGTGGAATCATGTAGTTTGGTAATCGCTCATTGAGTTCTTTTTTGATTGCAGATGTCAATTTGAATTCTTTTTCAAATGAATGCTCTCCAGGAACAACAACCGCTAATAAATAATCGTATTTTTCACCTTTTTTAATTGGAACAACAACTGCTCCTTCTACGTAAGCACACGCGCGAAGGTGATGTTCGATTTCTTCTAATTCCATTCGATAACCGTGAAGCTTAATTTGGAAATCAAGACGACCATTATAGAATAGAAGACCATTTTCTACATAGCCAGCATCACCTGTTTTGTAGGCGCGCTCACCATCAATCATTGTGAATACTTTTTCTGTTAATTCAGGGCTTCCTAAATAACCAACGCTTACGCTTGGACCAACAATTACGATTTCACCTTTTTCACCATCTGGTGCAATCGTGCCATCTTCTTTCATAATAAGAAGGCGACAGTCTGATTTACAGTAGCCAACAGGAAGAGATTTATATTTATCAACAACTTCTTGTGTAACGTGAATGCCTGTTACAGCAACAGTAGCTTCTGTAGGACCGTACGTATTCATAATTGCTGCTTTCGGGAAGCGCTCAATTAATTTTCTAGCTACTTCATTTGGTAATACTTCACCGCAGAATAAGAATGTTTTCATGTTTGGTAGCATACTTTCAGAGAAAGAAGCTTCCATTAAACACATTTCTGCGAAAGATGGTGTGGAAGTCCATACTTGAATATCCGATTGCTCTAAAGAAGCAAACAAGTCTTTTGGACGTGCAATCATATCTTTATCGATTGCCCAAAGTGTACCACCTGTTACTAACGATGGGTAAATGTCCATTACAGATAAATCGAATGAGAACGGTGCTTGGTTTAAGAATACTTGTCCTGTTTGTAAGTTGAAATCTTCAACCGCCCATTTTGTAAAGCTAACAAGGCAATTATAAGTAATCTGCACACCTTTCGGGTTACCTGTGCTCCCTGATGTGTAAATAATGTAGAAGTTCTCATCATCTTTTACCGCATGCTCAGGGTTTGGCGTTTGCCCTTTATGAGTAAAGAAAATGTCTTTTAAGTTGTCTTCACATACGATGCGAACTGGTAAGTCRGTTACAGCAACTTCTACCGGAGATAGAAGTAACTTCGCACCAGAACTTTCAGCAATACGTAGTACACGATCAGCTGGAATAGATAAATCTACAGGAATGTAAGCATGTCCAGCTTTCACACACCCTAAAAAGTTGATGATCATTTCAGGTTGCATATGGCCATAAACCATAATTGGTGAACGATCATCGGGATACTCAGAAGAAATCCAGTGCGCCAATGCATCAGAATCTTCCTTTAATTGTTTGTACGTAATTTTCGCATCTCGCCAAACGAAAGCGGTTTGATCAGGAGTTTCTGTCGCCCACTTTTCGATTTGTTCTAATAACTTCATAACGTTCCCACCCTAAAATTCATTGTAAATAAATGTGCTTGTGTTTGTATCATGGAAACCATACAACCAAAGCAAAGCAAATAAAATTGCAAGGTAATAAAAAGTTTTTGCAAACCATTGTGTGAGTGGTCGAGACCATATCTCTTTTAATCTTTCCATGTCTTTCCCTCTCTTATGAAATAGTAACTATATGTAGGTATCATGTCCTACATCATTGTGAAAAAAACGAAATTCCACATTTTAGGTAAAATTAAGACAAAAAGGCTCTTTTTTGATAGTAGCACTAAATACTAAAAAAGAAAATCCCTAACTTAGCAATTATATTACATTCTATATGAATTTGTAATGGGTTTGTCTTTTTTTAATGAGTTGTGAGTGTATAAATCGATTTTTTGAAAATGAAAATCTTACAAGGAAATTAAATAATCACAGTGAAATAAGAAATGTGAAGAATGAAAAGGAGGTTGTCAGGAATGGAGCGTTTGAAAAAGGTATGGCAGACATATGTGTCAGAGGAAAATATTATAAAGTGGCGGAGACATTTTCACCAATTTCCTGAACTATCATTCCACGAGGAAAAAACTTCACAATTTATATATGATACATTATGTTCATTTTCAGCTTTCGAGGTGACAAGACCGACGCGGTATAGTGTGATGGCAAAGAAAAAAGGAAAGAAGGCAGGCAAAGTAATAGCAATTCGTGCAGATATGGATGCCCTGCCAATTCAGGAAGAAACGTCTAAACCATATGCATCAGTTATTTCAGGGGTTATGCATGCATGTGGGCATGATGCACATACCGCTATTTTATTAGGTACAGCAGAAGCGATAGCAAATAAGAATGAGGATTGGGAAGGAGAAATTCGCCTTTTATTTCAACATGCTGAAGAAGTGTATCCTGGTGGTGGACAGGAAATGGTGAGAGCTGGTGTGATGGATGGTGTGGATTATATTATCGGCCTACATGTAATGTCTGGATTAGGAACTGGGAAGATTGGAGTTGTATATGGGCCTATGATGGCTGCTCCCGATGTATTTACGATTGAAGTAAAAGGAAGAGGTGGCCATGCTGCTAGGCCGGAAGAAACAGTAGATCCGATAGCAGTTGGTGCGCAAATCATTACGAACTTACAACATATTGTATCTAGAAATACAGGCGCTTTTATGCAAAGAGTTGTTTCCATAACACAATTTCACGGGGGAACAGCAGATAATATTATTCCTGATACAGCATATTTAATGGGAACAGTCCGGTCCTTTGATCAAAAACTAAGGAAAGAATCGGAAGAGATGATTGAACAAATTGCTAAGGGGATTGCAGAGGCACATGGTGCAGCGTATACGTATACATATCGCTATGGATATGACCCGGTTATCAATGATACGTTTATTACAAAAATAGTAGAAGAAAGTGCGGTAGAGTTGTTTGGAGAGGAGAGAATTGTAAAGCTAGCTCCTTCGATGGGAGGGGAAGATTTCTCGGCATATTTAAAAAAAGCGCCAGGCTGTTTTATTAAATTAGGAACTGGAAATGAGAAAATCAAAACTTGTTATCCTCATCATCATCCAAAGTTTGATGTGGATGAATCAGCTTTAATTAATGGGGCAGAGTTATTTTTACAGGCGACAATGAATTTACTAAAAGCTTAAGAGAGTACAAAAAAAGGCAACTGCGCTTATCGCAGTTGCTTCTATTTCTTTCCGTTAGAGAGGGCTGAGAAAGAACTATGCTCATTTATAGTATATGAATAACTGGCGGACAAGCTTGTACCTTTTCATTATTTTTTTGAAAATAGTGATTGACTTTGATAATCATTTTCATTTAATCTAAAAGTATAGTCGGAATTGATAATTATTATCAATGTGTTCACAAGTGCAGAATGGATGAGGGAGAGATGAAAAAGATATTTCGCCTTGGGCAAAGGGAAATTAAAAATAAAGATATAGAATAGCAACGGCGTGTAATTCGTGCTGAATATGTAGATGAGAAGAAAGGAAACAAGGAAGAAGAAGCGATACATAATCAAGGGAGAGATTCAGTTGAATAAATTTGTAATGATTTTTGCAAGTATGAGTGGAAATACAGAGGAGATGGCTGATCATATAGCTGGAGCGATTCGTGAAACAGGCAATGATATTGAAGTGATTGACATTATGACGACGCCAGAAGCTTCTATATTAGAAGAATATGATGGGATTATTTTAGGAGCGTATACGTGGGGAGATGGTGAGCTTCCTGATGATTTCTTAGATTTTTATGACGAAATGGAAGAAATTCATTTAGCAGGTAAAAAAGCAGCAGTATTTGGATCTTGTGATTCTGCTTATCCGAAATACGGGGCAGCTGTTGATATCTTAATAGAAAAGTTACAAGAGCGCGGTGCTGAAGTTGTAATGGAAGGGCTAAAAGTAGAACTAACGCCAGAAGATGAAGATGTAGAGAAATGTCTTCAGTTTGGTGCTGAATTTGTAAAACACCTTTCTTAATGGTGAGAGGGAGATGAAGATGGGTGCAGGGGAAAATATCAATTAAAACGATGACAGATTATCATTTATATGATTTTATGCGTTGTCCACATAAGTTTTATTTTCGCTATATAAAAAGAAGAGAACCTTCTTCGTTTGAATGGCAACAAATGGTTCAATCGATTGTAAATCAAATTATTATTGACTATTACACATCACCTGTAGAAAAACAAACAACAATGCTGTTGTTAAAACGATTAGAGAAGCATTGGGATAAAGTGCGTATTGGAATGTTCGCTTCTAAAGCAGAATATTATATTGTTCTTGCAAAGTTAACGGACCATCTAATACAGTTTGTGAAAAATGATGCGAGTAAAACACCACCTTTATTTTTATATGAGAAGTTACAAACATATATGGACGAGTTAGGTGTGCACATTTCATTAACGTTTGAAGTGGGTGAATGGTCTACACAATCGTTTGTAATTAAAAAGTATGTTGTTGATGCAAATGAAGAAATGCTTGCTCTTTTTCAAAAGCTTACGGCAGTGTTTAGCTACAAAGTTTTTGGGATTCTTCCCGAAAGAATTGAAGTTGTTAATTTAATGGAAGGAACTAGGTATGAATCTGTTCCAAAAGAGCAAGATATTATGGCTGGAATGAACGATTTATATAGAATGAAAGAAATGTTACAGCAACTAGAACATTACACAGAACGTACATTTTGTTCTGAATGTATTGGATGTGCTTTTCGTAATGAATGCAAAGTAGACGAGATGCAAGATGCATTGATAGCGAAGAATACTATACTACATTAAGGGGTGCAAATTTGCATCTCTTTTTGGTATTGACATGAAAAGCTTTTCATCATTTACGGTATATACGTAGGGGAACTTATGATGGGAGGAATACTTAATGGGAAATGGAGTGAAAGTATTTCAATGGTTAAAAGAACAACAGGCTCCTTTTTGGGTCCAATTGCAAATTTTGCAGGCGTTTCAAATGTATAAATTAATTGTAGAAATGGATAAAAAATTAATGATATATGAGGAAAAGAAGAATAGGGAAAGAAGTTAATTCCTTCCCTGAAGTATAGTTTGTAAATGTTTTCGATTCTTCTGTATCTCCTGGTCGTTATTTGTTTCAAAGTTATAAACAAGGTTATGGAGTAATGGACTATACTGATAAAATTGAATGACACGCTTAAAGAAAGATAAATCATGATGGGAAGTGAGAGTACAGTACCGTTTATATATGGCATTTGTAAATTCACTACCAAAATGGTTATATAATCCAGCGAAGTCAAAGGCAGGATCTCCAATTTGAGCATCACCAAAATCGATAATACCAGCAATGCTTCTTTTCTCCCCATCAAATAAAATGTGATGATGTGTAAAGTCAGCGTGGATCATTGTTTTTTGGAAATTAGATGCATACATATGTTCAAAAAAATCCTCGAATAAACAATCAAAAGCTTTTTTTTCTAACAATGTAAGTGTGCAAGTAAGATGAACGTGTAATTTCGTTTGAATCTGTCGCCAATATGAGATAGGTTTCTCAGTATCAAACCCCCATTTTACAGCATGTTCTATTGGGACGGTATGTAAAGAAGCGAGAAAGATAGCAAGCTGCGAGATAACTGTTTCACGTTCTTTTACAGTTAATCTTTCTATTATTTGTACTGTTAATGGCTCCCCATGAATGAGTTTATAATAACTACAATATGGAATTAAATCGGATTCATTTTTATATAAGATGTGATATTTGGGAACTTCTATCCCTTGTAAAGAATGAGAAAGTATCTCGCATAGTTCTTTTTCGCGAGGTATTCGTTTTGCATACTGGGATTTACGTGGAAAACGGAAGAGCCATTCATTGTTAATAATAATGGCTACATTATCCCAGCCATTATCGTTTTGTTCATAAGAGTGTATAGGAATATTGGGTAGTGATTGCTGGATATCTCGCATATAAGATGTCATATGATTTTCTCCTTTTTTGTGGATATATGCATTAATATTATCAGAATTTTTAAACTCTGTGATAAGATGGAATAAATATATCGAAAAAAGAGAGGGACATAATGTTTAAATGAAATGCAGTTAAGTTATAGAATGAAGATTATAAAAGAAGATAATACGTTTAAAATTGCTGAGCAACGGTAACGTGTAGAATAAAAATGTCCCCGAAAAGTGGGGACATCTTTTGTATTCACAGGTTCTCGTTTTGTTGCCCAATTTCTTTTTTTGCAATTTCTAGATTGCCTTGTTCGACTTGTTTATGCACATTTATAGAATCACCAGCATAACCTTTTTGTGTTTTTACAACTCTTTTAGAAAAGAGTGAGGATTGTTTGGTCATAATATAGTTCCCTTCCCATTAAAAGTAGACGAAAATGATGAGTACAAGTAATATTGTCCCGAAAATACCAATCCCAACTAAAAAGGAAGTATTTTTATATTGAGGCGGTTTATGAATATCTTGCCTGTATCCAGGTGAGATTTCAGGAGCAAACTCTTCATCGTAGGGCTGCTGTTTTTTCTTTTCATCCATAGATTTACACCTTTCTTTTTTATTATGTTACACGTTTAAAGAGGAACTATGCATGATGAAAAAAGCCGCTATGATTAGCGACTCTTTTGTGATGTATATTTACGTTGTACTTGCAAGAGACGAACGAGCAGAAAGGTAGCTCCAAATGCTAGCCCTATAATAAGACCAATCCAATAACCTTTAGCTGCCCAAGAAGTATAGGTTGCTAATATATAACCTAGAGGTAGACCAATGATCCAGTAGGCAATAAGTGTCATAATCAAGGTAACATTCACATCTTTATAACCACGGAGTGCACCTTGCACTGGAGTAGCAATTGCATCGGAAATTTGAAATAAAATCGCAAAAATGAGAAACTCTTTTGCTAAATCATGAACAGCAATATCTGTTGTATAAATAGATGCAATTGGATCGTCAAAGAAAAAGAGTAAGATAGAATATAACAAGGCAAAAGCAAGTGCCAAACCAATTCCAATAAAACTGTATTGTTTTGCGTTTTCACAGCGATTTGCTCCAACTTCAAAACCCACTGCAATTGTCATGGCCATTGCTAAACTTAAAGGTGTCATATATAAAAGGGAAGCAAAGTTCATTGCTGCTTGATGTGCAGCGATTGTTGTTGTGCTAAAATTACTCATCATGAGTGTTACGGCAGCGAAAATACTCGTTTCAAAAAAGATGGCGAATCCGATAGGTACCCCAAGTTTTAATAATTCTTTCCAGCTTGAAATAGAAAGTCGGTATAAGCGCCTGAAGATACCAAAAGATGTAAACGGTTCTTTCGTACGGATAATAATAATCGTAATAAATAAAATGCACCAATATGTTGCGGTAGAAGCAATTGCTGCACCAACGCCTCCTAGTTTCGGAAAGCCGAAATGACCGAAAATAAATACATAGTTTAAAATGATGTTAATAGGTAAGGAAAGTAATGTAATAATCATTGTTGTACGTGTTTTTCCTAATGCATCAATAAACCCACGTAATACAGTATAGACAAATAAAGGAATGATACCAATTGCAATAATGCTTAAAAATTGAGAAGCAATGTGTTCGACCTGCTCTTCTAAATGCATGCCTTTTAGAATTGGTGAAACGGCAAAGAAACCAATGAGAATAACAAGTAAACTAACTCCGATTGCCAAATACACGGCTTGTATCACGATATGAGGAACATCCTCTTTTTGTTTTGAGCCAACAAGTTGAGCGATAATAGGCGTGGTAGCCATTAAGATTCCTGTTAATCCCGTACTAATCGGAATCCATATACTTGTTCCAATTGCGACCCCTGCTAAGTCAGTAGCACTTGCATGCCCTGACATTGTTGTATCAAAAAAACTCATTGCAAATAAAGACATTTGCGTTACAAAAATCGGGAAAAATAGTAATACAAATTGTTTTATTTTTTGTGAAAATGAATTGGTTTCTYTCATAAAAGCTCCTTTCTATGTAGGACCAAACTCTTTCTATCATACAATTTAATAAGAAAATAGAAAAGAAATACACATATGTGAATGTATTGTTATATTTTGAAAGAATGAAAAAAGAGATGCACTTTGAAATTGGATAAGGTATTATGATAAGGTGTGAAAAAAGTATATATAAGGTATTAAGGTAAGGAGGCACTACTCGTGGCTGATTGGTTAATTGGTTTAATCATGGGAGCTGTTGAAGGATTAACGGAATTTTTACCGGTTTCATCAACAGGACATATGATTTTAACAGGACATTTAATTGGATTTGATGATGATAGAGCGAAAGTATTTGAAGTTGTCATCCAATTGGGATCGATTTTAGCGGTTGTCGTTGTATTTTGGAAACGTTTATGGTCATTAGTTGGGATTGGCAAGGTAACACAAGGACCATCTTTAAATTTATTACATATCATTATTGGTATGATTCCAGCAGGAGTACTTGGTGTTTTATTCCATAGTAAAATTAAAGAAGTTTTATTTGGACCAGGACCCGTTGTTATCAGTTTAATCGTTGGTGGTATTTTAATGATTGTTGCTGAGAAATTTTCAAGACCAAGTACAGCGAAAACATTGGACGAGATTACGTATAAACAAGCATTCACAATTGGAATGTTCCAATGTTTAGCATTGTGGCCAGGATTTTCACGTTCTGGATCTACAATCAGTGGTGGATTATTAGCTCGTGTATCTCATACAGCAGCTGCTGAATATACATTTATTTTAGCGGTACCAATGATGGTTGCAGCATCAGGGTTAGATTTAATTAAAAGCTGGGACGTATTAAGTTCAGCAGATATCACATTATTTGCAACTGGTTTTATTACGGCTTTCCTTGTAGCAATGCTTGCGATTGTTTCATTCTTAAAATTATTAGCTCGTGTAAAGTTAACACCATTTGCTTATTATCGTTTTATTTTAGCTGCGGTGTTCTATTATTTCTTCATTATGTAATAAAAAAACTGCCATTTGGCAGTTTTTTTATTTTACTATTTTTTCAATCATATTTTCCATCACATGTTCCCAAAGTGAAGTGTCGTCAGCTAATGTAGCACGGAAATTAGCATACATGTCTTTCTGTTTTTCTTCAAATTGTGGATCATCTTTTTCAGGTAATGTAGCACGCATAGAAGTTACTAATTCTTGCACTTTTGGAGCACGTGGTCCCCAAACCGCTTGTTCTTTTCCATCCTTATCAATAAAAATAAAGATTGGAATGGCACGGGCTGTTCCATTTGTTAAATATTGATCCATTAACTCCAAATTTTCATCACGGATGAGTAATCTCATTTCAATATTGGAAACTTCGCAAATACGTTTCATAACAGGTACGCAAAGAAGAGCGTCTCCGCACCAATCAGCGGATAGTACAATAACACGCCATCCGTCGTTTTGACGTTCTTCTAAAACAGGAAGCAATTCGTTCGGAATTAAAAAGTTATTATAAATATGTAGTAATTCATACTGGTTCACAGTCATGTTATTTACGTATGTATCAAAGGACATACCCTTATCGGCCCATTGTTGTAATGTCATATGTAACACCTCTTTGGTATATTTTTGTTTTTATTGTATCAATTTTTATCGTGAAATGCTTGTAATCTTACTCTTTCTTTTTGTTATCAGTAGGCCATACCTTATCCAAGATAAAAAAGAAAAGGACAATAAGTAGTTCAGCTTTATTGGAGATCGTTACACTTTCTATCCAATCATCTGCAGTATGAATAACGAGCCAATCAAGCGAGATTTCTATGAGGGAAAGCAGTAAAAAGGATAGCCATTTTGACATGTGCGTGAGCAGAGGGGTTAAAAGTACTTTGAAAAATAAAATCAAGAAACTACTAATTCCATCTAGTATAAGGGCTAATAAAAAAAAGAGAAGTAGTGCAGTTCGTGATGTATATTCTACACCAATGAGACGAAAAACTCCGACATACATAAAGAAAATGAGTGCAAAAGCAATAATTATAAGAAGGGTAATACTACTAATAACAATCGCTTTATCTTTTCCACTTAGATCTGAAAACTTTTCTTCGTCTGGATTCATGATATCCCCCCAAAAAGTTCATCTTATAAAGTGAAACTTTAATCAGTAGGGGGCTTTATCCCCCGCTGATTATTAGCCCTCATTAATCGAGCTTTTATGGGCAGTCCACCCCACCTAACTTCTTTGCTCTCGCTGAATTTGGAGGTGGGGGTCTGACTGCCCGTTAATACGGGATAAAAGGAAAAAATTCATATTTTATTATATCATGAATACTTGATGGGAAGTGAAAACAAAAAAGGTGCGACGAATCGCACCTTTTTTGTGGCTGATGTGAGTTTCAGCATGTTAGAAAAGCAACCTGTATCATTTATTTCCAAATAGATAATAAATGATACGTGCTCTAGTGAATAACGGAGATTTTTTACTATTGGGTTTTGTTTTGGGAGTGTATCTATCAAATAAGTGAATACATTATGAGTGATTGTATGGGAAAAAAAGATGACAAAATGTAAAATATAAGGTAATATAATTCATAATGTTTTTATTTAACTATATGAAATAAAAGGGAGATGTAAACGGTGTCTCATAATCGCGAACAATTAATGGAGGATCTATCTGCAAATGTTTTTGCTATGTTTCGTTCATTGCGGAATGATATGGGAAAAATTTTTGGAGATTACATACCATGGAATGAATTTCTCGTGCTCCGTATATTAAATCGTAATGAAAAAGAGATGGTTTCTCGCGTAGCAAATGAACTACATGTATCAAACAGTCATATTACAGCTGTTACAGAAAAGCTAATTAATAAAGGTTTTGTAACGCGTTCACGTTCTACATCTGATCGTCGTGTTGTATATTTGGAAATTACGGAACAAGGAAAAGAGTTAGTTGCAAAAATGGAATTGGCAAAAAAACAGTATTTAAAAGAAAGGTTTTCGGCCCTATCTGAAGAAGAAATGCATCTAATGATATCTATTTCGAAAAAACTTATATAGAAAAAAAGCCAGATGAACTATGGCTAATCGAGAATCCTTCCTTGTTTTAGGAAGGTTTTTTTATTCATACTAAAATGAAAAATTGAAATTTGTTACATAGAAGAATGCGATGTGTATGATTGGGATAGGAAAGACATACTAACAATGATGGAAGATGAAAGGAGGAAGAAAGATGACGAATCGCAACGGGAGTCAAGGAAGTGGAAATCAAGGTTCACCAAAAACAGGGCAGTTTCAACAAGAGTTTAGTTCGGAGTTTATAACTGGTAATGATAATAAGGGAAAAGAATATCGTTCGAACAAAGGAAGTAAGTCAAAAAAGGAGTGAATAGATTCACTCCTTTTTTGTTAGGAAATTTGAATTGTATTTTAAGATAAGAAAATAGACCATCTTGTTAATACAAGATGGCCATGAAAGGGGACAATTTATGTCAATTTTAATTAGGGATGGAAAGCTGTTCGAGACACTGGGGAATGTCTCATTATTAGGGAGGAACAGCTTCGATAGATATAATATAAAAGATAGATGTGACCTCAATGTGAACTTGAAGTGAAAGGTATGGGAATTTTAAAAATTTCCCTCTTTTTAAATAATAGAGGGAGGGTAGAACATAGTTAGAGGTCCCATAGTCTAATGAATAGTGGATAAAAAATAGACCATCTCGTTAATACAAGATGGCCATGGAAGGGGACAATTTATGTCAATTTTAATTAGGGATGGAAAGCTGTTCGAGACACTGGGGAATGTCTCATTATTAGGGAGGAACAGCTTCGATAGATATAATATAAAAGATAGGTGTGACTTCAATGTGAATTCGAAGTGAAAGGTATGGGGATTTTTCAGTTGAAATCTATGGGAAAAAGGATTATGCTCAACTATATTATGAGATTATAAAGATTTATCCAAAATAATGAGTTTGCTCTAAAAGTATGAGGAATTGAAAAAAGTTAGGTGGAAAATTACTTTCCGTAAGATTTGGTCCGGTCAAAACGAACGATTAGTGTATGGAAAGAGGTTTTACTTTATTAAGGGAGTTAGTGATATGGAAGCAACAAAAAAACAAGGATTTTATAATCGTTTTATACGATTAAGTCCGCCGCAAATTTTAGCAATGGGCTTTTTTTGTTTAATTGTTGTCGGGGGAATGTTATTGAAACTACCATTCGCGACAAAAGAATCAATTAGTTGGGTAGATGCGTTTTTTACAGCAACCTCGGCAGCGACAGTAACCGGTTTAGGAGTTGTAGATACTGCTAGTACGTTTACAATGTTTGGTCAAATTATCATTATGTTGTTAATTCAGACAGGTGGTCTTGGATTAATGACAATCGCAATTTTAATTGTATGGGTGTTAGGAAAAAAAATTGGTTTACGTCATCGATTATTAATTGGAGAAGCGTTTAACCAAACGAATATTGGTGGTCTTGTAAAATTAGTGAAGCGTGTCTTTATTTTTTCTATTTGTATTGAGTTAGTAGGAGTTGTTTTTTTATCCATTCGATTTATCCCGGAATTTGGTTTCGGCAAAGGTTTATATTATAGTATTTTTCATGTTATCGCCTCTTATAATAATGCGGGATTTGCACTATGGCCAGATAATTTAACCAGATTTGTAGGAGATCCTATTATTAATATTGGAATTTGTTCTTTAATTGTTATAGGTGGTTTAGGTTTTACGGTGTTAATTGATATATGGTATAGCCGTAGTTTTCAGAAACTATCACTTCATTCGAAAATTATGATTGTTGGAACAGTAGCGCTTAATGTTATTGCGATGATTGTGATTTTTATATTGGAGTATAATAATGTGAAAACATTAGGATCACTATCTTTAGGTGAAAAGATATGGGCTTCATTTTTCCAGGGGATTACACCGCGTACAGCAGGATTTAATACGGTTGATTATGGAGGAATGGAAGAATCATCAATATTGTTTACGATGATTTTAATGTTTATCGGTGCAGGAAGTGTGTCGACAGGTGGCGGAATTAAGTTAACAACATTTGTTATTTTAATTACATCGGTTATTTCCTTTTTTAGAAAGAAGGAAGACTTTGTTTTATTTCATCGTACAATCAAAATGTCAACAGTAACGAGAGCGTTAGCGATTGTAGTTGCCAGTCAAATTCTTATTTTTACAGCAGTATTTTTATTAATGCTTACAGAAAACTTTAGTTTTATTCAACTTTTATTCGAAACAATTTCAGCGTTTGGTACAGTGGGGTTATCAATGGGAATTACGGCTAAGTTATCTGTAATTGGAAAATGTATCATTATGTTTGTTATGTTTTGTGGGTTAATTGGTCCGTTAACGCTTGTATTCTCTCTAGCGCGACCAGCTAAACAAAAAATTCGATACCCATCAGAAGATGTTTTCACAGGATAAGGTATCTCGCAAAGCGCGAGATACCTTTTTTCTTTAAAAAAGTGAGAACAATAAACCGATGATTGCAGCGCGGAATAACAGAGCAACAATTGCAGCAATGCCGCCCACAATAGCAGCGATGCCACCGGTTACAGTAGCTCCACGATTATAGGCATAAATACCTAGTAAAACAGAAACAAGTCCGAAGAGTGTGGGAAATGTAAAGAGTGATAATACAGCAAGAGCAAGAGCGATAAACCCTGCTGTGGATCCCGCTGTTTTTGATTTTACATCGTCTTTATCGTTATAGTTGATACGCTGAGGAGCAACCTCTGCTGCGTACTCTTCTTTATAGTACTCTTCTTCAGTTCTAGGTTGTTCATTAATTTTATTAGTCAACGTAATGTCTCCTTTCATAACAAGGTTCATTAGTAGTATGTATATCTTTTTCTTTTTTATCCGGCAGGAAATAGACAGTCATATCATTACTTTATTTCGCTATTTGCAGGCGGTAATACTCCCACCTCAAAATTCAGTGAAAGCACAGGAGTTAGGTGAGAGATAAACTGCCCGTAAAAGTCTGATTAGTGAGGGCTGATTAAATTTTCACTTTATCAGACTGAAGTGAAGGATATGTATATTGTTTTTAGATTCTAAGCTGAAGAAAGTTGATAATGGAACAGTGTTTTTTCATGAATTGTAAAACTTGGTATGAGTTCCTCTATTTTGGAAAGTATAAAAAAGAATTAAGAGGAAAAAGGTGGTTTAAATGATGGAACATCCAATTGAAAACTTAATGAAAACGGCAATGACAAATTTAAAAGAGATGGTCGATGTAAATACAATTGTCGGAAGCCCTGTTTCAACAGCGGACGGAAAGGTTGTTTTAACTGTTTCAAAAGTTGCCTTTGGTTTTGGCGTAGGAGGAAGTGATTTTAAAGGGGAAACGTCTGTAGGGAAAAGTTTGGCAGGACAAGGACAACAAAAAGAGGCGAAACAAGGGCATCCGTTTGGAGGTGGAAGTGGTGCAGGAGTTTCAATTGATCCTGTTGCGTTTCTAGTAGTAGGATCTGGCGGTGTACAAGTGTTACATTTACATAGTGGCACACACTTGATTGAAAAGGCTTTGAGTACAGTTCCAAGTACTATAGATAAGTTTGTAAACGGTCTTTAAAAAGTAAACTTGCATTTTTTAGGAATTATGATATATTAGAAAAAGTGTGTTCAGAAACGACAAATATAATTGGAATGTAAATATATATGATTTATGAAATAAGGGAGAGGTAGTTATGATTAACATCAAGAATTTTGCTGTCGGCTTATGTATGTTAGTAAGCGGATTTGTTGTGTATGTAGTAAAAGAAAAGGCTCCATTCTAAAACAGACAGATTGTGATGTCTGTTTTTAATTTGTTAAAATAAATATTGACGGATTTATTTTTAAGTGTTATGATGATATTTCGTGTCTCGGTTACAGCTAGTATATATTGGATATTTCTTGTAAATGCAATATGAAAAATTTGCGAAAGATCGGGTAATTTTACCAACAACTTTTGTGAATAGACCCAAAAAGTTGTATTTGTAAGCTTATACACATGCTAGTGTATCAGGAGCGGTCAGAGGAACCGTGTTGATGAGAGAGAGGTAGGGCTTTCATCCAGTATATGTTACTTTCCCGTTTAGGTGAATATAAAAAAAGAAGTCTCCTTGTTATAAGGAGGCTTCTTTTTTTATAAACTACTTTCAATTCGTTGACAAATTTCATCGGTTGTTAAGCCACTTGCCTCAATAACGGGCCCTTTTATTACTGCATTACTAATTCCCATTACATTAGAATCTTGTCCGGTTACGACGCAACAATCGCACCCTTGCACGTCATTTTCAGAACGTAGTGAAATTACTTCATGTCCTTGTTGTTCTAAAGCTTGTTGAACATCTGTTAAAGAATTTTCAACACCAATTTTCGCCATACTCTTCACCTCCTACCATCTAGTAATATGCTCCATTTCTTAGGAAATATTTATGTTTTTAAGGAAAATATGGTAGAAATGTTGATGTATTTACTATTTACGAACAGGGAAATCCCCCTCCTAAAACAAAGAGGTGGGGGATAGCTGCTCAGAAAAGCCCGATTAGAGAGGGGGAGAAAAAATACGTAATGTATTAGTCGTTATATACACCTGTGAGCATTTGACTTACAAACTGATCATTTAATTGATCTTGAGCAGATTCATCATTTGATTGAATGTCAATTGAGGCAGTGAAGTTGTTATTCTGTTCTTCATTTGGAGATACCTCTACGTAATTGTTAAATTTGCACAAACCTTTCGTATCCATTAAATCAAATAGTTGTAACATTTCTACTACCTCTTGTCTCGTTCCTTTAATTTGTACACATGCCATATTATTTTCCTCCTTCATTTGACAATTTGTTTTTTAAAATAGGATTATGAAAGCTGCATGAAAAATATGATTGTTATTTTTATACAATGTTATTTTGCTTATTTTCCTCCTTTTCAATCAAAAGTCGTTTTTATTCCCGAATATATGAAATCGGACGTTCGTTTATTGAATACAATAGATTCGCATCATTTGACAAAAATCCTTCTTTTAAGCAAATGTTTTTTAGGATGAAAAATGGCGAAAAAAATTTTTTGACATTTTGTAAACGTTAACAATGTTGATAAATCAATATAAACAAGGATGTATATAAATTAAAAATTATAAATTTTCTAAAAATTATCTTGATTTATTTAAAAAGGAGAGTAAACTAGGAAACAATAAAAAATTCACAGAACATAGGGGGCGCTTTTAAGTGAATGAGCAATGGATTTTCTTAAATGGAGAATTTGTTCCAAAAGACGAAGCAAAAGTTTCGGTATATGATCATGGTTATTTATATGGCGATGGAGTGTTTGAAGGGATTCGTATCTACAGTGGCAATGTCTTCAGGCTCAAAGAACATCTTATTCGTTTATACGAGTCAGCAAAATCCATTATGTTGGAAATTCCATATACGTTAGAAGAAGTGACAGATATTGTTGTTGAGACGATTCGTCAAAATAAGCTATCTAACGGATACATTCGTTTAGTGGTATCACGAGGTGCTGGGAATCTTGGGCTAGATCCTGATTCTTGTTCGAAACCGAATGTAGTTGTAATTGCGGAACAGTTATCTTTATTTCCGTCGGAATATTACGAAAAAGGCATACCGGTTGTGACAGTTGCCACACGTCGTAATCGCCCAGACGTACTAACACCACAAGTAAAGTCTTTAAACTATTTAAATAATATTTTAGTTCGAATTGAAGCGAAGCTTGCTGGTGTGCAAGAAGCACTTATGTTAAATGAACAAGGTTATGTTGCAGAAGGGTCTGGCGATAATGTGTTCATTGTAAAAGGAAATAAATTAATTACACCACCAAGTTCTGCAGGGGCATTAGAAGGCATTACAAGAAACGCTATTTTGGAAATTGGAGGAAAGCTTGGATATGACGTAAGAGAAGAATTATTTACAAGACACGATGTATATGTAGCTGATGAGGTGTTTTTAACAGGAACTGCAGCTGAAGTTATTGCAGTTACGACAGTTGATGGAAGAACGATTGGGCTTGGGAAAACGGGTCCACATACAAATCGTTTATTAGAAGAGTTTCGTAAATTAGTTGTAGAAGATGGAGAGAAAATTTACGAAGAAAATAAAGTTGGATGATAACTCATTATAAAGTTGTAAAGCGTTGATAGGGAGGAGTAGTTGATTGTGAAGCCTCACAGAGAGTCGGTGGTTGCTGGAAACCGATGGTTCACATCGACGAACATCGCCCTTGAGTGCTAAACTGAAGCATTTGCCTAGGTTTAGACGGTAGCTCCGTTATTAGCTAGACTCATCCCCGAGTCACTGAGGCAAGAAGTATTCTTGCGAAGAAGGGTGGTACCGCGAAATCTTTCGTCCCTTCAGCACATAGCTGGAGTGTGGACGTAGGATTTTTTTATTGTAAAAAAACAATTTTAAAGGAGGTTCGTAAGAGCAATGTCTTCAAAAACGGAAGAAAAGATGGCAACTGGTGCACAGCTGTTGTTAGAAGCGTTAGAAAAGGAAGATGTAGAAGTTATTTTTGGTTATCCAGGTGGTGCTGTATTGCCGCTCTATGATGCAATTTATGATTGCGAAATTCCTCATATTTTAACAAGACATGAGCAAGGAGCGATTCATGCAGCAGAAGGGTACGCGCGAATTACAGGAAAGCCTGGCGTTGTCATTGCAACAAGTGGTCCAGGTGCGACAAATGTGATTACTGGTCTTGCAGATGCAATGATTGATTCTTTACCGCTTGTTGTTTTTACAGGTCAAGTAGCTACAACGTTGATTGGAAGTGACGCTTTTCAAGAAGCGGACATTATGGGACTTACGATGCCGGTAACAAAACATAATTATCAAGTGCGCAAGGCATCAGATTTACCAAGAATTATTAAAGAGGCATTTCATATTGCGAAAACGGGTCGACCAGGACCGGTCGTTATCGATCTTCCAAAAAATATGGTAGTAGAAAAAGGCGAGCGATGTAGTAACGTGCAAATGGATTTACCAGGATATCAACCAAATTATGAGGCGAATTCATTGCAAATCAACAAATTATTACAAGCGATTGATACTGCTGAAAAACCGTTGATTTTAGCCGGAGCAGGTGTACTTCATGCGAAAGCTGCAAAAGAATTAACAGATTTTGCACGAATGTATCGTATACCTGTTGTTCATACACTTCTTGGACTAGGTGGATTTCCGCCAAATGATAAATTATTTCTTGGAATGGGAGGAATGCATGGTTCTTATACAGCGAATATGGCTTTGTATGAGTGCGATTTACTCATAAATATCGGAGCAAGATTCGACGATCGTCTTACAGGAAATTTAGAGTACTTTGCTAAAGAGGCTACAGTTGCACATATCGATATTGATCCAGCAGAGATTGGAAAAAACGTTCCTACAGAAATTCCGATTGTGGCGAGCGCGAAACATGCTTTGGAGGCACTGCTCTCTTGTAAAAGAGGAAAAGAAAATCATAGTGCATGGCTATCGCTTTTAAAAAGCAGAAAAGAACAATATCCATTTTTCTATGATCAAGATTCTGAAGTGATTAAACCACAATCAGCAATTGATATGTTATATGAAATTACAAAAGGAAAAGCAATTGTTACGACGGATGTTGGTCAGCATCAAATGTGGGCTGCTCAATATTATCCACTTGAAGACCCAGATAAGTGGGTAACATCAGGAGGGCTTGGTACAATGGGATTTGGATTTCCAGCTGCCATTGGTGCACAAATTGCTAGACCAAAAGAATTAGTTGTAGCGATTGTTGGTGATGCGGGTTTTCAAATGACATTGCAAGAACTTAGTGTATTGAAAGAACATTCCTTACCGGTTAAAGTTTTGATTTTAAATAATGAAGCTTTAGGGATGGTAAGACAGTGGCAAGACGAATTTTATAATCAAAGATATTCTCACTCGTTGCTCTCTTGTCAACCGGATTTCGTAGCGCTTGCCCATGCATATGGCATAAAAGGGGTGCGAATTGAAAATCCGTTACTTGCGAAGAGACAGTTGCAAGAAGCGATTGATTTGCAAGAGCCTGTTGTAATTGATTGCAGGGTACTACAGTCTGAAAAAGTTATGCCGATGGTTGCTCCTGGAAAAGGAGTTCATCAAATGGAGGGGGTGAAGGGACAGTGAAAAGGATTGTTACGGCGACAGTTCGAAATCAAAGTGGGGTCCTGAATCGGATTACGGGTGTTATGACCAGGAGGCATTTTAATATTGAAAGTATTTCGGTTGGACATACAGAGTCGTCTGATATTTCACGGATGACATTTGTTGTTCATGTTGAAAACGAGCAACAAGTGGAGCAACTGATCAAGCAACTTCATAAACAAATTGATGTGTTAAAAGTATCTGATATAACAGAAGAAGCAATGATTGCAAGAGAGTTGGCTCTTATTAAAGTAGCGACAACAAGTGTATCGAGAGCAGAATTATATAGTTTAATTGAACCGTTCCGAGCCGCTGTAATAGACGTTGGAAAGGATTCCATCGTCGTACAAGTAACGGGTACACAAGAAAAAGTAGAAGCTCTTATAGAGCTAATGCGTCCATATGGTTTAAAAGAAATTGCAAGAACAGGTGTTACTGCATTTACGCGGAGTATGAAAAAACAAGATAAACAAATTATGTTAATTCATTAATCATTTTAATATAGGGGGAGAAAGAATATGACAAAAGTTTATTATGAGAAAGATGTAGCGGTAAATGTATTAAAAGGGAAGAAAATAGCGATTGTTGGATATGGATCACAAGGTCACGCTCATGCACAAAACTTACGTGATAATGGTTTTGARGTAGTAGTTGGACTTCGGAAAGGAAAGTCATGGGAAAAGGCGAAAGAGGATGGTTTTTCTGTATATTCAGTGGCAGAAGCTGCAAAATCTGCGGATGTAGTAATGATTCTTTTGCCTGATGAACTACAGCCAGAAGTGTATGAAACAGAAATTGAACCGAATTTACAAGCTGGAAATGCACTTGTGTTTGCTCATGGATTTAACGTTCATTTTAATCAAGTTACACCACCAGAAGATGTAGACGTATTTCTAGTAGCGCCAAAAGGACCTGGACATTTAGTACGTCGGACTTTTGCTGAAGGCGGAGCGGTTCCAGCGTTATTTGCTGTATATCAAGACGCAACAGGAACAGCCATTGAAAAAGCATTATCCTATGCAGATGGAATTGGAGCAACAAGGGCTGGAGTATTAGAAACTACATTTAAAGAAGAAACAGAAACGGATCTATTTGGAGAACAAGCTGTACTTTGCGGAGGTGTTACTGCACTTGTAAAGGCGGGATTTGAAACATTAGTAGATGCTGGTTATCAGCCGGAACTTGCCTATTTTGAATGCTTACATGAACTAAAGCTCATTGTTGATCTTATGTATGAAGGCGGACTTGAAAATATGAGATATTCCGTTTCTGATACAGCACAGTGGGGAGATTTTGTATCAGGACCACGCGTTGTAACAGAACATACGAAGAAAGCGATGGATGAAGTGTTAAAAGAAATTCAAGATGGCACATTTGCAAGAGGGTGGATTGCAGAGCATAAAGCAGGAAAACCGCATTTCCATGCAACGAACGCTAAGGAAAATGAACATCAAATTGAAGTTGTTGGGCGTAAATTACGTGAAATGATGCCGTTTGTACAACCGAAAGTAAAGGCGGGGGTTAAATAATATGAAACAGATTTTGTTCATGGATACGACGCTTCGTGATGGCGAACAATCACCCGGAGTCAATTTAAATGAACAAGAAAAGTTACAGATTGCCAGGCAGTTAGAAAAACTCGGGATTAATGTGATGGAAGCAGGATTTGCAGCAGCTTCTGAAGGTGATTTTCGCTCAGTAAAACGAATTGCGGAAACGATTCGAAATGCTTCCGTTATGAGTCTAGCAAGGGCGAAGGAAAGTGATATTCAGAGAGCGTATGAAGCATTGAAAGGTGCAGCATCTCCGCGGTTACACGTCTTTTTGGCAACGAGTGATATTCATATGAAATATAAGCTTTGTATGTCAAAGGAGGATGTATTAGATAGTATTCATCGCTCTGTAACTTTAGGGAAATCCTTATTTCCTACAGTGCAATTTTCGGCAGAAGATGCAACGAGAACGGCGCGCCCTTTTTTAGCAGAAGCTGTGGAAGTTGCGATTCGAGCTGGAGCGGATGTTGTTAATATTCCGGATACAGTAGGTTATACAAATCCAGAAGAATATTATTCTCTTTTTAAATATTTACAAGAATATGTTCCTTCTTATGAAAAAACTATTTTCTCTTGTCATTGTCATGATGATCTTGGTATGGCAGTAGCAAATTCATTGGCGGCCATGGAAGGTGGTGCACTGCAAATAGAAGGGACTATAAATGGGATTGGAGAGCGTGCAGGTAATGCGGCTTTAGAAGAAGTAGCAGTTGCTTTGCACATTAGAAAAGACTATTATGAAGCCGATTCTTCTATAACACTAAAAGAGATTAAAGCAACAAGTACATTAGTAAGTCGGTTAACGGGTATGGTAGTTCCAAAAAATAAGGCGATTGTTGGAGCGAATGCATTTGCGCATGAATCAGGTATTCATCAAGATGGTGTATTAAAAGAAGTAACGACATATGAAATTATTGAGCCAGAACTAATTGGAGAATCACAAAATTTATTTGTACTTGGAAAACATTCTGGTCGCCACGCTTTTACTGAAAAAATGAAAGAACTCGGTTATGAGTTTACGGAAGAAGAGCGAGATATAGCATTTAGTGCATTTAAGAGATTAGCAGATCGTAAAAAAGAGATTACAGAAGAAGATTTACGTGCATTAGTACTAGGAGAAACAGCATTTTCAACACAGCAGTATAACATTAAACAATTACAAGTCCATTTTGTATCCAACAGTACACAATGTGCAACAGTTGCACTGGAGGATGAGGCAGGTAATGTGTACGAAGATGCAGCAACCGGAGCAGGTAGTATTGAAGCGATTTATAATGCAATTCAAAGAATTCTAGGACTTGAGTGTGAGTTAGCCGATTATCGTATTCAATCCATTACACAGGGACAGGATGCACTTGCTCATGTTCATGTTGAATTGAAAGAAGGAACACATCAAGTTGCAGGTTTTGGTGTTGCGCAAGATGTATTAGAAGCATCAGCTAGAGCTTATGTACATGCAGCGGGAAAACTAAAGGCTTTGTTATTCCTTGCAAAGTAATGTTTTGATAAGTGGGGGGATGCCCCCACTTCACACAATTGAATTCTGAATAATCAGTTAAATTATAAAAAAGGGGTGCTGATCATTGGAAAAACGTATTGTTTGTTTAGCGGGTGATGGTGTTGGACCAGAAATTATGGAGAGTGCCAAGGAAGTTTTACACATGGTAGAAAGGTTATATGGTCACCGTTTTTATTTACAAGATGAACAATTTGGAGGCGCTGCGATTGATTCGTTTGGGCAACCATTGCCGTCAAGAACATTAGCAGCATGTTTAGCGAGTGACGCTGTATTACTAGGCGCGGTTGGTGGACCTCGCTGGGACGAAGCGAAAGAAAGACCGGAAAAAGGATTGCTGGCGCTTCGAAAAGGGCTTGGTGTATTTGCTAATGTTCGTCCTGTCACTGTAGATGCAGCAACTGCTCATTTATCCCCATTGAAGGCGGCTGATGAGGTGGATTTTGTTGTCGTTCGTGAGTTAACGGGAGGGATTTATTTCTCCTTTCCAAAAGAAAAAACAGAAGAGGTAGCAACAGATACACTTACTTATCATCGTCATGAAATTGAGCGCATTGTTTCTTACGCTTTTCAATTGGCAAGTAAACGTCGTAAAAAAGTTACTTCTATTGATAAAGCAAATGTTTTAGAGTCGAGTAAACTTTGGAGGGAAGTAACAGAAGAAGTAGCACTTCGCTATCCGAATATTGAACTTGAACATATTTTAGTAGACGCAGCTGCTATGGAGTTGATTCGTAATCCGGGCCGGTTTGATGTCATAGTAACAGAGAATTTATTTGGTGATATTTTAAGTGATGAAGCCTCTGTATTAGCAGGGTCTTTAGGGATGCTTCCATCGGCGAGTCATGCAGAGAATGGACCTTCGCTATATGAACCAATTCACGGATCAGCACCAGATATTGCAGGGGAAAATAAAGTGAATCCAATTGCAATGATGCGTTCAGTTGCAATGATGCTAGGGCAATCTTTTGATTTAAGAAGAGAAGGAGAAGCGATTGAAGAAGCAATTTCTGCGGTTCTCCGATTGGGGAAATGTACAGCTGATATAGGTGGAAATGAGACAACATCGTCTTTTACAAAATATGTACTACAAGAAATGGAAGAACAAGCGCTAGTAGGGAGAGGGAGATAATGGCAAAAAGGTTACTAGATAAACTGTGGGAGAGACACGTTGTTACAACAAATGAAAATGGGTTAGATCTATTATATATTGACCTTCATCTCGTGCATGAAGTAACATCACCGCAAGCCTTTGAAGGCTTGCGGCTTGCAAATCGGAATGTTCGGAGACCGGATTTAACATTTGCAACGATGGATCATAATATTCCAACAAAAGATGTTTGGAACATTACAGATCGTATTGCTAAGCAACAATTAGATACGCTTCGTGAAAATTGTAAGCAATTTAATATTCCGTTGGCGGATATTGATGATGAAAATCAAGGGATTGTTCATGTTATTGGTCCAGAGCTAGGACTTACACAACCAGGAAAGACCATCGTATGTGGCGATAGTCATACGGCAACACATGGAGCCTTTGGAGCGTTGGCGTTTGGGATTGGTACAAGTGAAGTCGAGCATGTATTAGCAACTCAAACATTGTGGCA
Source organism: Bacillus sp. 05T22 (assembly GCF_056396765.1). Classification (NCBI taxonomy): domain Bacteria; kingdom Bacillati; phylum Bacillota; class Bacilli; order Caryophanales; family Bacillaceae; genus Bacillus; species Bacillus sp. 05T22. Next base: position 69,072 of record NZ_JBFTMC010000005.1, on the reverse strand, counting down.
GAGCAAGCCGAAAGCGATGGGGATTGAATTAAAAGGGAAATTACCTAAAGGAGTATATGCAAAAGATATAATTTTACACCTTCTAGCTACATATGGGGTAGCAGTTGGAACTGGATATGTGATGGAGTTTTACGGAGAAGCAATTACAAATATGGAAATGGAAGAGCGCATGACACTTTGTAATATGGCGATTGAAGGTGGAGCAAAAGCAGGGATTATTGCGCCGGATGAGAAAACATTTGCTTATGTAAAAGGGCGTGAGTATGCGCCGGAAGAGTTTGACTTGGCAGTGGCGAATTGGAGGGAATTCTATACTGAGCCAGATGCAATATATGATACTTATATTTTGGTAGATGTTGCTAAACTAGCGCCATATGTAACATGGGGAACAAACCCGAGTATGGGTATGCGTATTGATGAACAGTTACCAGAAACACGTGATAAAAATGATGAACGAGCTTTTGCATATATGGGGCTTCAGTCAGGACAAAGTGCACTTGAAATTCCGGTTCAGCATGTATTTATTGGTTCCTGTACAAATTCCCGTTTATCAGATTTAGAAATTGCAGCAGCTGTTGTAAAAGGAAAGAAGGTAAAAGAAGGAGTGCGAGCACTTGTTGTACCAGGATCCAAACGAGTACGAAAAGCAGCGATGGAAAAAGGACTGCATCGTATATTTGAAGAAGCTGGATTTGAATGGAGAGAGCCTGGGTGTTCTATGTGCCTGGGAATGAATCCAGATCAAGTGCCTGAGGGAGAGCATTGTGCATCTACTTCCAATCGGAATTTTGAAGGACGACAAGGGAAGGGTGCGAGAACACATTTAGTTAGCCCTGCGATGGCGGCCGCAGCAGCGCTTTATGGTCATTTCGTTGATGTGAGAAAGGAGAGTTATGATGGAGCCATTTCATATTCATAAAGGTACTGTTGCTGTACTATTGAACGATAACATTGATACAGATCAAATTATTCCAAAACAATATTTAAAGAGGATTGAACGAACTGGTTTTGGGGAATTTTTATTTGATGAATGGCGTTATGAGGATGACAGGAAAGAGAATCCAGATTTCCCACTAAATGCACCTGAACGAAAAGGAGCAAGCATACTAATTACAGGTGAAAATTTCGGCTGTGGTTCATCAAGAGAGCATGCGCCATGGGCACTTGCTGACTATGGATTCCGTGTTATTATCGCGGGGGGATTTGCAGACATTTTTTATATGAATTGTACGAAAAATGGTATGCTTCCTATCATGATGGAAAAGGAAATGCGTGAAAAGCTAGCAGCTGTGGATCCACGAGATGTGATAGAAGTTGATTTAGAGAATGAAGTAATTACAACTCCGCTACATCGTTTTCATTTTACAATTGAAAAGATGTGGAAAGAAAAGCTATTAAGTGGTTTAGACGAAATCGGAATCACGCTTCAATATGAACAAAAAATTGAAGAATATGAACGAGAAACAGCTCGCTAATTTGTTTAGCGAGCTGTAATGAAAAATACAAAAACGTTTGAATTTTGTTTACATTCTGAATTTCGTGTTATATACTATGTGAAAATAAGAGGAGAAAGGGAGTAAGGATAATGTTTACATTACAATCTATCAATATGCTTACACAACTACATCATCATACATAAACCCTTGAACCTAGCGTGAACAACGTGTAGGTACAAGGGTTATTCCCGTTGTACCTACACCCTATGAAAGGGCCTTGTAGGTATTTTTTCTACAAGGCTCTTTTTATTTTGTTCGTGATTGTTATAGTGTGCATACACTAGAAGGGGAAAGTTTGGTGAACAGAATTGAAAGGAGTGTAAAGCGGTATGACAAAATGGAAACGAGCAAATCCAGATGGAACAAGAGATTATGTATTTGAAGAGTGTACATTAATAGAAGAAGTTGAACAAAAATTACGACGTACTTTTTTAGGAAGAGGTTATGAGGAAATACGAACGCCTACGATTGAATTTTATGATGTCTTTTCTTTTCGGAATCGGCCGATAGATGAAGAGAAAATGTATAAGTTTTTTGACCAACAAGGACGCATTATCGTGTTAAGGCCTGATATGACAATTCCACTTGCAAGAGTAATAGGAACCCACGGTGAGGAAGCGCCTGTAAAATTAACATACAGTGGGAATGTGTTTCGAGCGAATGAATCACTATCTGGAAAATACAATGAAATCATTCAAACAGGTATTGAAATAATCGGGATTGATAATATACGTGCTGAAATTGAATGTATCGTAAGTGCAATTCATGCTCTTCAAGCTGTAGGGATTCAGGCTTTTACAATAGAATTAGGGCAAGTTCAGTTATACAAATGTATTGTTAAAAAGCTGTCATTTGGAGAAGAAGAGGAGTCGCTCTTACGTACGTATATTGAAAGTAAAAATTATGCAGAGTTATCCCGTTTTTTACAAGAAAAGAATTTAGATCGACGTGATGAAACTGTACAGTTACTTGAAAGATTACCAAGATTATTCGGAAAACTCGAAGTAATTGAAGAAGCAGAAAAGCTTGCTTCAAACTATGAGATGAAGCAAGCGATTGCGCGGGTAAAAGAAATCTATAAAACGATTGAAAAATTAGGATATGGTTCGTATATATCAATTGATCTTGGGATGATTCAACATTTGCATTATTATACGGGAGTTATTTTTAGAGGTTATATATATGATGTTGGGGGAGAAATTGTTCGTGGCGGAAGATATGATGAATTGCTTGGTAATTTTGGAGAACCGATGTCAGCAGTCGGCTTGGCTGTACAAGTAAATCAAATTGTCCGGACATTACAAGAACAGCAAAAACAATTCAAACGAAAAAAATTAGATATGATCATTCATTATTCTTTGGATAGGATAGCAGAAGCAGAAAGACTATGTGGTTTACTTCAGAAAGATGGGTGGAAAGTGGAATTATCTATGTTTGAGAATTTGCAAGATACATTTCAGTTTGCGAAGAAGAAAGGGATTATAAAAGTGATCGAAGCGACTGGAAAAGCATTAGTGGAATATGTGTGGAAAGAAAAATGGGTGATACAGAAAGAAGGGGAAACTTCATGCGTAACATTCAAATTGCGTTAACAAAGGGGAGACTTGAGAAACATGTCATTCCACTGTTTGAAAAGATTGGGATTGATTGTTCGGAACTGATGGATAAAGGAAGAAAGCTTGTATTCCAAAGCGCTAGTAGCAATGTTTCATTCATTCTAGTGAAAGCAGTAGATGTTGCAACTTATGTGGAACATGGTGTTGCAGACATTGGTATTGTTGGAAAAGATATTTTAATGGAATATGAGAAAGATATATATGAAATGGTGGATTTAGAAGTAGGATGTTGTAAGTTTTGTGTCGCTTCTATCCCAACATATAATCCGAAAGGCTATCGGAAAAAGAGAATTGCTACAAAATATCCGCATATTACTTCCACTTATTTTCGTGGTAAGGGAGAAGATGTAGAAATTATTAAAATAGAAGGTTCGGTAGAAATCGCTCCACTTCTTGGATTAGCAGATGCGATTGTTGATATTGTAGAGACGGGAAAAACATTACAAGAAAATGGATTGATTGTATTTGAAGAAATGTATTCAATATCAGCTCGCATGATTGTAAATAAAGCTGCTTTAAAAACAAAAAAAGACGAAATATTCGATATTATCAATAAGATGGAGTGTGTAATCACTGCAGATAAATAAAGGAGGGACTCTGGGTGGAGGTAATATCTGAAAACTACACGGAAGCGTTGAAGAGAATAAAACAGTTAAGAGAACAGGCTAATATAATAGAAGAAACTGTACAGATACGCGTAAGAGAAATTGTTGAGCGGGTGAGAGAAAGGAAAGATGAGGCACTATTTTCTTATACAAAAACTTTTGATGGAATTGAAGTACAAAAGTTACGTGTTGCAAAAGAAGAAATTGAAAAAGCGAGTGAATATGTAGAATCTTCATTTCTAGAAGCATTGCAATGCGCAAAGAAAAATATCATCTCATACCATGAAAAACAAAAAAGGCAATCCTTTTTAGATTGTGAAAACGAAGGTGTGATTCGTGGGCAACTGATTAGACCATTGCAAACAGTTGGTGTATATGTACCAGGAGGAACTGCATCTTATCCGTCATCTGTACTCATGAATGTATTACCTGCTAAAATTGCCGGTGTTCAGAAAGTTGTAATGGTAACACCACCAGGGAAAGAGGGAATAGATCCACATATTTTAGCAGCTGCTGAAATTGCCGGTGTAGATGAAATTTATACCGTAGGTGGTGCACAAGCTATAGCGGCATTAGCATATGGGACGGAATCGATTCCGAAAGTTGATAAAATTGTCGGTCCAGGGAATATATATGTGGCTTTTGCAAAACGTGAGGTATTTGGAGCTGTTCATATCGATATGATTGCTGGGCCATCTGAAATCGTTGTAATTGCTGACAAAACTGGAAATGCGTCTTTTATCGCAGCAGACTTATTATCTCAAGCTGAGCATGATGTGAGGGCAACAGCGATTTGTATTACAACTTGTGTAGAACTTGCTAAAGAGATAGAAAGAGAAATAAAGCAACAACTTCGAGTATTACCAAGAAGTGAAATAGCTCGTGAATCGATAGAAAGAAACGGAGCAATTCTCGTTGTTCCTTCGCTAAATCATGCGTTTCAATTGTCGAATGAAATAGCACCGGAGCATTTAGAGTTGCATATAAATGAGCCGATGAATGCCTTGGCATATATTCAGCATGCGGGTTCGATTTTTATTGGACCCTATGCCCCAGAGCCTCTTGGAGACTATTTTGCAGGACCGAATCATGTACTGCCAACAAGCGGAACAGCGCGTTTCTTTTCGCCGTTATCAGTTGATGATTTTGTGAAAAAATCGAGCTTTGTATCATATACAAAAGAAGCGTTACAAAACGTTCAACACCATATTACAACGCTCGCCGATAAAGAGGGATTACACGCGCACGCGAGAGCGATTCAAATTCGATTTGAGGAGGAGAAATAATGCGTGAGGCAAGTCAAGTACGGGGAACGACAGAAACAAAAATTAAACTGAGTTTACAACTAGATGAAAGTACAAACGTTTCAATTCAAACAGGGGTTGGATTCTTTGATCATATGCTAACTTTGTTTGCGAAGCATGGTAGATTTGGTTTGCAAATTGAAGCAGAAGGTGATGTGTTTGTTGACGCTCATCATACTGTTGAAGATGTTGGGATTGTGCTTGGAAACTGTTTGAAAGAGGCATTGCAAAATAAAGAAGGTATTAACCGCTATGGAGCAGCATATGTACCAATGGATGAAGCATTAGGTTTTGTAGCGATTGATATAAGTGGACGATCTTATCTTGTCTTTCAAGGTGAATTGAAAAACCCTAAGTTAGGAGATTTTGATACAGAACTGACAGAAGAGTTTTTCAGAGCGGTTGCTCATGCGGCGAATATAACACTACATGCTCGCATTTTATATGGCAGTAATACCCACCACAAAATTGAAGCGTTATTTAAAGCATTTGGGCGTGCACTGCGCGAAGCGGTAGACAAAAATGACAAAATTGTTGGTGTAAACTCTACGAAAGGACTGTTGTAATTGATTGCAATTGTAGATTATGGAATGGGGAATATTCGCAGTGTTGAACAAGCGTTAACGCGTATTGGGGCTGAGCATATTGTAACAGATGATAAAGAGAGGATATTACAAAGTGACGGTGTGATCTTACCAGGAGTTGGAGCTTTTCCAAAAGCGATGATTGCTTTGCAGGAAAAAGATCTTGTTTCAATGATTCAAGAAATTGGAGCGCAAGGAAAACCACTCCTTGGTATTTGTTTAGGGATGCAGCTTTTATTTGAAGAAAGTGAAGAAATAGAGAGAACAAAAGGGTTAGGTTTGTTGCCAGGACTAATTCGAAAGCTGAAAGTTCCTTATAAAATCCCGCATATGGGCTGGAATCAATTAAAGAAGAAACGAGAAATTAAGTTGTGGAATAAAGTAGAAGATGGTTCATTTGTGTATTACGTTCATTCCTACTATGCAGATTGTCCAAGTGAGATTGTATGTGGCAGTAGTGACTATAAGATTGATATTCCAGGGATTGTTGCGAAAGGAAATATATTTGGGGCACAGTTTCACCCTGAAAAAAGCGGTGATATCGGAATACAAATATTAAGAAATTTTAAAGGGGTGGTAGAATCATGGAAATCTTCCCAGCTATCGATTTAAAACAAGGGCGATGTGTTAGGCTTTATCAAGGAGAATTTAATAAAGAAACAGTTATGAATGAAGATCCAGTTGCTCAAGCATTATTGTTTGAAAAATTAGGAGCAAGAACATTGCACATTGTTGATCTAGATGGAGCGGTTGCAGGTCAATCAATGAATCTTTCCGTAATTGAGGATATATGTAAAGCAGTTCGAATTCCCGTTCAAGTAGGCGGAGGAATACGTTCTCTCGAAACGGTTGAAATGTTACTGTCAGTAGGAGTGGAAAAAGTCATTTTAGGAACGGTAGCATTGTATGATCGTCCTTTTTTAGAAGAAGCAGTTCGTTCATATGGAGAAAACATTATTGTTGGTATTGATGCGAAAAACGGTTACGTTGCAACGAGAGGTTGGTTAGATGTGTCTGAAATTTCTTATATCGACCTTGCGAAGAAAATGGAAAGTGTCGGCGTACAAACAATCATTTTTACAGATATTGCAAAAGACGGTACGTTAGAGGGTCCGAACTTTGAGCAATTACAATTACTACAGAAGGCGGTGGCAATCCGTATAGTTGCATCGGGCGGCGTATGCTCATTGCAAGATGTACAGAAGTTAAACGATATGAATGTATATGGCGTTATTATTGGAAAAGCGCTATATGAAAAAACAATTGATTTAGAAGAGGCATTGCAAGTGACAAAGATATGTTAACGAAGCGAATTATTCCATGTTTAGATGTGAAAGACGGCCGCGTTGTAAAGGGTGTGAATTTTGTAGGATTACAAGATGTTGGTGATCCTGTTGAAATAGCTGCTTTGTATAATAAAGCAGGTGCAGATGAAATTGTTTTTTTAGATATTACGGCGACGCATGAGGGGAGAAAAACAATTATAGATGTTGTAGAGAGAGCAGCTTCGAAAGTGTTTATTCCGCTTACAGTAGGTGGCGGGATTGCAACTGTTCAAGATATGTATGCCTTGCTAAGAGCAGGCGCGGACAAAATTTCACTTAACTCAGCGGCAGTACGAAATCCAAATTTAATTGAGGAAGGTGCCGGACATTTCGGTTCTCAATGTATTGTGGTCGCAATTGATGCAAGGGAAGTAAAAGAAAATAAATGGAATGTATATGTAAACGGTGGACGGATTGATACGGGAATCGATGCTGTACAATGGGCAAAACAGATAGAACAGTTAGGAGCTGGCGAAATTTTACTTACGAGTATGGATGCAGATGGGACGAAGGATGGCTATGATATTCGTTTAACAGAAACAATTTCAGAAGCTGTTTCGATTCCAGTTATTGCGTCAGGAGGATGTGGAAGCGCAGAGCATATTGTAAAGGTGTTTCAAAAAACATCGGTAAATGCAGCATTAGCAGCCTCCATTTTTCACTATGGTGAGGCAACAGTGCAAGAGGTGAAGCGGAAATTACAAGAAGCGAAAATTGAGGTGAGAATATGACACCTGATTTCTCCAAAGGATTGTTGCCAGCTGTTGTGGTAGAAGAAGAAACAAAAGAAGTTTTGATGCTAGCATATATGAATGAAGAAGCGTATAAAAAAACGTTAGAAACGAAGAAAACATGGTTTTATTCACGTTCGCGGCAAGCGTTATGGAACAAAGGAGAAACGTCTGGGCACATGCAGTATGTTCAGTCTCTTTATTTAGATTGTGATCAAGATTCGATTGTAATTATTGTTAAGCAAGTAGGACCAGCTTGTCATACAGGAGAGAAAACATGCTTTCATTATAAAATCATATAGGGGGACCTGAGGATGGAAGACGTACTGAAGTCTTTATATGCAACCATCGAGCGGCGTAAAGAAAGTCCAATTTCGGAATCATATACAAATTATTTATTTACAAAAGGTGAAGATAAGATTTTAAAAAAAATAGGGGAAGAGTGTACAGAAGTGGTAATCGCTGCAAAAAATGATGATAAAGAAGAACTTATAAAAGAAATGGTCGATGTGATTTATCACTGCTTTGTTTTACTAGCCGCAAAAAATATTCCATTAGAAGATGTGTTGGAAGAAGTGAAAGAGAGACAAGGAAAGCTCTCAAAAACAGGAGAGCGTAAAGAAATTGATACGTTATAAGGGGGAGAAACTATGAAAGTGGATTATCACCTTCATTTAGAAGAGGGGCCGTATTCGCTAGGGTGGTTGGCGAGAATAAATGAATCAATAGAATATTATCAACCGTTAGAAGAAGAGCGGCATTCGATTGAATGGCTTATGAAAACACAAGAACGCTTGCAAAAAAGAGTACAAGAGGGTCCATTTACAATAGATTGGATTGATTTCTATTTAGAAGAAGCACTGCGAAAAGGAATAAAAGAAGTTGGTATTGTTGATCACTTATATCGTTTTTATGAGGCGAAGGAATATTATGAGAAATATGTAGACATTAGTGAGTCAAAGCTCGGTCGTCTGCAGAAAGAATGGCTAGATCAAGTGCGAGTAGCATCGATTTCTGATTTTACAAAAGCAATCCAAGAGGCAAAGGAGCACTGGAGAAAAAGAGGGGTAGTACTGCGTCTAGGGATTGAAGCTGATTATTTTATGGGTGGGGAAGATGAATTACAAAAATTATTGGCATTAGGAGATTGGGATTACGTAATTGGTTCTGTGCATTTTATTGATGGATGGGGATTTGATAACCCAGATACGAAAGAATATTTCGAAAACCATCAGCTAAATACATTGTATGATGTATTTTTCACAACAGTTGAAAAGGSCGTTCGTTCGAGAATGTTTGATATTGTAGCGCATCTTGATAATATAAAAGTATTTAATTATCGATTAGATGAAAATGTACAGATTCCATATTACGAAAGAATTGCTAAGGCATTAATAGAAACAAATACAGCAACGGAAGTAAATGCCGGATTATATTATCGTTATCCTGTTCGAGAGATGTGTCCAAGTCCACTGTATTTACAAGTGTTGGCAAAATATAAAGTACCAATTACTCTTTCATCAGATGCTCATTACCCAAATGATTTAGGAAATTATGTCCAAGAAAACGTGAAAACATTACGTAATCATGGTATTTCTCATGTTGCTACATTTGAAGAACGGGTGAGGAAGATGCAACTGCTTGAAGAAGAATCGGTAATTGTTTCAAAGTAAAACATGATTTCGTGATGAAAACCTTTCTTTTTGCTCAAAATAAGAAAGAATGATAAAGGAGGGTTTTAAATGGTAAAACAAAATAATAAACAGAGTATGAAAGTGACGAATCAAAGTTATACTTCCCAAACGAACGAAGAAGTTGATTCTGTAGTACAAGAACAAATTAGTGATACGGTAGCAGAGGGAACGATTGATGCAAAGCTGGGAAAACAATCTAGTGAAGAACAATGAGTAAAAGGGGAGATATCCATCTCCCCTTTTCTTATGAGAAAAAGTGTCAATTTTCAAAACTGTAATCAAATTTCTTGGCTTTTTTGACATAGATTTCTTACAATAAAATGTAAGGAAGTTCTCATTTTTAAATAGAAGAGGTGCTTAGTAATGGCGAAAATATTAGTAGCAGGAAATATTCCAGAAATCGGATTACAGTTATTACAAAATCATGAAATAGAAATGTATGACAAAGAAGAGTTAATCAGTACCGAAGAATTAGCAAAGCGAGTTAAGGATAAAGATGCACTGTTAAGTTTACTTTCTACAAAGGTAACAAAAGAAGTGATTGATGCAGCACCTGATTTGAAAATTATTGCCAACTATGGTGCAGGTTACGATAATATTGCTTACAAGTATGCAGCAGAAAAAGGAGTTGTAGTTACAAATACACCGAAAGTTTCAACAGAAGCAACAGCAGAGTTAACATTTGCTATTCTTTTAGCGGCTGCAAGACGAATTCCAGAAGGAGATACACTATGTCGTACAGTGGGATTTAATGGCTGGGCACCACTCTTTTTCCTCGGTCGAGAAGTATATGGGAAAACAATTGGAATCATCGGTCTTGGTGAAATTGGAAAAGCAGTTGCGAAACGTGCAAAAGCATTTGGAATGAATGTGATTTATACAGGTCCAAACCGTAAGTATGAGACAGAAAGTGAATTAGAAGCAACATATGTAACATTAGAAGAACTATTACAAACAGCAGACTTTATTACGATTAATTGTGCGTATAATCCAAGTCTTCATCATATGATTAATGAAGAACAATTTAAAATGATGAAGAAAACAGCATATATTATAAATGCAGCACGTGGTCCAATCATGAATGAACTAGCGCTTGCTCATGCGTTAGAGACAAATGAAATTGAAGGGGCAGCTCTTGATGTATTTGAGTTTGAACCGAAAATTACAGAGAGATTAAAGGGACTGAAAAATGTTGTCCTTACTCCGCATGTTGGAAACGCAACATTTGAAACTCGTGATGCTATGGCTGAAATGGCAGTGCGTAACATTTTAGCTGTATTAGAAGGAGAAGAACCATTAACACCTGTAAACCAAAAGGAATTTGTTACAAAATAGAAAGAACCCTTCCAACTGGAAGGGTTCTTTCTACTTTTCTTTATTTGCTCGTTTTTTATGAGAAGGTCTTTGTCTAATAAATTGAGATAACATAAACAAAATATAAAGTGGAATAGCAATGAATAGAAATACTGAAATGTTGCCAAAACTTGTTTTATACATTGTATAAATACTGCCGATTAAAAATAGTGTAACAATGATACTGTATCGTGGAATTGGCACATCTTTTAAACTTGGGATGCGAATACGGCTTACCATTAAAAATGCAAACGTTACAAATACTGTAATGAGGACAATTTTTGGAATGGTATGCGAAAACAATGTTAAGAAGGCAACAAGTCCTCCTGCTGCAGTAATAGGAACGCCAGTGAAATATTTCATAGAAGTAGAGGAAGGCGTTACATTGAATCTTGCTAAGCGATATGCTCCGAACAGAGGGAATAGGCCTGCTATGTATAGTCCGATAATTCCGTAATTGGAAAAGGAAGTGTAGTACATTAAAACCGCAGGTGCAGCACCGAATGTTACAACATCTGCTAGTGAATCAAGTTCTTTTCCCATTTGTGAATCAACACGCAATAAACGAGCAACCCGACCATCAAGACTATCTAACATCATCCCGATTAGTACTAAAATAGCAGCTGGTTTATAATACCCTAAAGATGCATAGCCGATTGATAAAAATCCACTGTATAAATTTCCGAGCGTAAATAAGTTTGGAATTGCTGCTCTATACAAAATCTGATCCCTTGCTTTCTGTAATAAATTCTTAATTAGTGTATGAAAGTTTACTTGTTTTATCATAACATAAATTTCTTTCCACGTACGAAAAAATTCCCATTTTGTGAAAGATTTCGTTAAGTGAAATCGTATTCAGCGATGTGGTTCATTAAGGCAGGCTTTCATGAGTAGTTTATCCCTTGTCTAACTTTTTTATTTCTACTGAGCTTTGAGTTGGGGGAGAGATTTTGTTAGATAAGATCATCATGTTTAAGAAAGGGTAAAAATTTAATTAAGAAATAAGCAACCTCAAATTGTTATCATTTAAGGTTGCTTTTAGGGTCATTCAAATTTAGTTATCATTGTTCCCGTTTTGTATTTATTGTTAGGATCAAATCGTAATAAATCTCCATAGATAAGTTTATCAGAATAACTTAATTCTGTTTTTGCTTTTTCAATATATGGCTGGCAAATTGCTGAATCAATAGATTCACCTGTGCTTTTTTTATAGCACATATTTTTTGTATAAACATAATCGTTTGTTACGAAACTACCATCACGCATAATCATAAGTGGATGCTCATTTTTTGCAAATAAATCGGTACCAAACTCAATGGATTGGTTTGTTTTGACACCAAGTAAATGGAGCAATGTTGGTTTTATATCGATTTGTCCAGATACTTTAGAAATAACTTTTCCTTCTTGACCAGGTACATGAATAATAAGTGGTACACGTTGCAATTGCATCGAATCAAATGGAGTTATGGATTCTTTACCGAGAAATTGTGCCATAGCAGCATTATGATTTTCAGAAATACCGTAATGATCCCCGTAAATAATAATAACTGAATTATCGTATAACCCTTCTTCTTTTAATCGATTGATAAATAGTTTCAGAGATTYATCTGTATAGCGAACGGTTGGGAAATAACGATTTAGTACACCACTCTCAGAATTATACTCATTAATATATTGATCTTCTGGATTTAAAAGAAATGGGAAATGATTTGTTAATGTAATAAATTTTGTATAAAACGGTTGTGGTAAAGATTTAAGCTTGGAGATCGATTGTTCAAAGAACTCTTTATCTTTTAGTCCCCACCCAACAGACATTTGTTCTGTTCCTGTATAATCATTTAGGTTAAAATAACGATCGTATCCGAGTGCTGGATACATTACATCACGATTCCAGAAAGTTTTATCATTCGAATGGAAGACTGCGGAATAATATCCATATTTTTTTAACTGCTCAGGAGTTGCTGTGTACTCATTGTTTGCATGTGTAAAGAATACAGAGCCACGGTCTAATGGATATAATGAATTTTCTACAATAAATTCGGCATCGGATGTTTTTCCTTGTCCAGTTTGATGATAAAAGTTATCGAAATAATAACTATCTTTTATAAATTGATTTAAAAATGGAGTAATTTCTTTTCCATTTATTTTTTTGTTGATAACAAAATTTTGTGTGGATTCCATTGAAATTAAAATGACATTTTTTCCTTTTGCAACTCCAAATAAACTTTTATCAACTTGTTTATCTTTTGAATTCACGTAGTTTTTAATCTCAGAAAAACCGTCTCCACTTGCAAATACACGCTCTGCAGAAGATTTAGACTGAAGTGTAATGTCAAATAGATGATATGTGTATAAACCTAGATTTTTTACAACGGTTTGACGATCAAAAGAGTGTGAAAATAACTGCGGTTTATGAACGACAGAAACAATAACTTGCAATGCTAATAGAGCTGTTATACCACTAAAAAAGCTTTGTTTTTCAGAGCGAGATAGTGGCGTATTATTGCAAAATTCCGGGAACTTACGTGAAATAAACATTAGAATAATTGCATCCGCAAATAGAAGTAATGTCTTGTACGTAAATAGTTCTTTAATACTTGTTCCTAAATCAGCCATGTTATTTGTTTGGAATAAAACAGGGAATGTGACAAAGTCATTATAAAAACCGTAAAACATCGCGTTTCCAAATAAAATAAATGACAGCAAAAAGCTGATTCCAATAATAATTCGATTTCGATACTTTGATGCTAATAAAGCTAGACCAAAAAATAAAAGCAATGAAGCAATTGGATTAAACAAAAGCATCATTTCTTCAAAGAAGCTATCAATTTTAATATCGAAGGCTAGCTTGTACACTATATATGTTTTTATCCATAATAAAACGACTGCAACAAGTGCAAATCGTAATTTTGGAAACAAATGTTGTAGCATAACATACTCCTCTCCTACTGTAAGTGACGGTTCTAGTGATTGTAGTTCTAATGATAGAAGTTTCACTTTATATATACGAACAGTCGTATATCTTTATGTACTATTATACGAAAACAAAGCAGAATTGTGGATAATTTTTATAAGAATTGGTTAGAAAAAGAGAAAACGGAGACAATAACCATATCGCATTTTGATACGGAGGTTATGATGAAAAAGTTATTTTGTTTCATATGTAGTGGTTTTTTATTCTTTTCTACCCCTACAGTTTTTGCTGCACAATATGATGCGCCATTATTAGAAGATGCTCTTTRTTCCGTTTTGTTTCCGCAAATAAATGTAGCGATTGAGAAGCATTATGGGAAACAAAAACCGTATGAATGCCCGAAGATTGTTAGTTTGAAAAAAATGTATAGTGGTACATATTTATTTCAAGCTGTAATTGAAGTGACGAAATATGAAGCCATAGGTGGGAAAGTACTTCCGCCATTTGAAAAAATAAGAATTACGTTTAATAATGATGAGGGAGAATGGACCGTGAAAAAAATAGATATAAAGCGCTTACCAGATAATACGAAATTAAATTGTAAAAAAACAATGTGAAAAATTGTTTGACAAATAATTTATTCGTTTGGTATTGTTAATACCAACATTAGATGTTTGAAAATTAAATAGATTTACCTCATCTACTCTCAAAGGTAGAGGCCGCGATAGGAAAGAGTAAGCTATGGGAGATTTAGTGGAATCTGTGATCATAGATTGAAAGGGACTATTGCCGAAATGTAAGAGTGACCACGTCATTCATATATTGGGACTACATTGAATAAATGTAGTACTGTCATAAGATTTTATTTTATGGAGAGCTATTTGGAGATGTTGATGCGGTTTCTTATTTGAGAAGATAACAACTCGTTTATTTTTTCATGATACATTATTCCTAATAAGAAACGCGTGTGAACATTGTTCCGCGCGTTTTTTGTTTACCCTGCTTTAACGGGCAGTAGGATCTCATATCTTAAAATTCTGAGAAAACAAAGAAGTTAGGTGGAGGATCAACTACCCGTAAAAGCCCGATTGGTGAAGGCTCATAATCAGTGGGGATGAAACTCCCACTGATTAAAGTTTCACTTTATCTAAAAACGCGCTGCAATGAATAGAAGAAGATTGGGGTTATGAGTTTTAGAGGAAATAAGGGAGGAATTCAAATGTATTTACACGGCACAAGCCGAATCAATGAGCAAGGACACTTAGAAATTGGAGGATGCGATACAACGCAGCTAGCCAAACAGTATGGGACACCACTTTATGTATACGATGAGGCTTCTATTCGGGAAAAATGCCGCGCGTTTCATCGTGCTTTCCAGGAAAGTGGATTCTCTTACCAAGTAGCGTATGCAAGTAAAGCGTTCTTGTGCATGGAGATGTGCCGAGTAGCTCGTGAAGAAAATATGTCTTTAGATGTTGTTTCTGGGGGCGAATTGTATACTGCTTTGCAAGTTGGTTTTCCTGCATCACGCATTCATTTTCATGGTAATAATAAGACCGAAGAAGAGATTGTCATGGCGCTGCAAGCAGATGTTGGCTGCTTTGTGGTAGATAATTTCTTTGAAATGGAAATATTACATGACTTAGCACAGCAGTATGGAAAAATTGTAAATATATTAATTCGAGTTACACCTGGAGTAGAGGCGCATACACATGAATATATTACAACAGGGCAAGATGATTCGAAATTTGGTTTTGGAGTTTCGACTGGTCAGGCAATGCAGGCGACTCAAATAGCACTAGAGAAATCAAATTATAATGTGTTAGGTATTCATTCACATATTGGATCACAAATTTTTGAAACAGCAGGATTTGTTCGAGCGATTGAAGTATTGCATAACTTTTTAGAAGAGATAAGAGAACAGACTGGTTATGTTGTAACAGTGTTAAATGTTGGTGGAGGTTTTGGTATTCGTTATACAGAAGCTGATACACCACTTACCCTTGAAACATATGTGCATGCTGTAACAGATGCAGTGAGAGAACAATTTACAAGAAATAATTATCCACTTCCTGAAATATGGATTGAACCAGGTCGTAGTATTGTTGGGGATGCAGGAACAACAATTTATACAGTAGGAGCTGTAAAAGATATCCCTGGCATTCGTAAATATGTGTCAGTCGATGGGGGAATGACAGATAATTTAAGACCAGCTTTATATGGAGCTCGTTATGAGGCGATGCTAGCAAATCGAGGGAAAGAAGAGGCTGAAGAAGTTGTTTCAATTGCTGGAAAGTGTTGTGAGAGTGGAGATATGCTTATTTGGGATATAGAACTGCCGCAAGTTGCTACAGCAGATTTGTTAGCGATCTCTTGTACAGGAGCATATGGATATTCTATGGCTAATAATTATAATCGGATTCGCAGACCGGCTGTAGTATTTGCAAAAGGCGGGGCATCACAAGTTGTTGTTGAACGTGAAACATATGAAAATATAATTGGGAACGATCGCATACGTATAAAAGAGCTTGTGTAGTGATAAAAGGAGTTGTTCAAATAGAGCAACCCCTTTTAAAAAATATAAAATATATCGGAAAACTAGGATTGAAAAAATCAGAATTATGATAAAATACAAATACAAAGCTTATCAAGAGAAGCGGAGGGAACTGGCCCTACGAAGCTCAGCAACCTGCTTATAAGAAGCAAGGTGCTAAGTCCAGCAAAATGGCATCCATTTTGAAAGATAAGGTAAATATATTACCGAACAGTCTTTTCGAAATGGAAAAGATTTTTTTTATGAATAAAAAGGGGGGCTGTTCGTGGGAGTGCGTGGACATTTTGACGAAGTAGCTGAGAAAATTCAAACGATGCTTGCGGATATGAAATATGGTTCTATTACAATTGTTGTGCAAGATGGAAAAGTGATTCAGCTTGAAAAAAGTGAAAAGGTACGCTTAAAGTAAAAAGCGCTGACTAGAAAAACTAGAGGCGGTTTTAATCTATTTTATTAGGTTAAAACCGTCTTTTTGCGTTACAGGGGGGAAAGAACATGCTGACGTATGAAACGTGGAAAGAGGATTTCGTTTCTTTTTTTGAGAAAGATGAAACAAAAGGAGCGTTACAAGTATTAGAGTGGGCCTATAAACATTATGAAAATGAAATTGTATACGCATGTAGCTTTGGTGTAGAGGGGATGGTGTTGTTACATCTTATAAACCAAGTAAATCCATCTGCAAAAGTTGTATTTTTAGATACAAACGTTCATTTTCAAGAAACATACGATTTAATTAAGCGGGTGCGCGAAAGGTTTCCGGATCTTGAAATTATTGAAAAGCAACCCTCGCTAACGCTTGAGGAGCAAGCGAAAAAGCATGGGGATCGTTTGTGGGAACATAATCCGAATCTTTGTTGTAAATTAAGGAAAATTTTATCACTTGAGGAATCCTTATCGAATGGAAAAGCGTGGATATCAGGGCTAAGAAGGGAACAATCTGAAACGCGTAAACATACAAGGTTTATAAATCAGGATCATCGCTTCCAATCTATTAAAATTTGTCCGCTTATTCATTGGACGTGGAAGGAAGTGTGGCGTTACGTATATAAGCATGATTTGCCTTATAATCCATTGCACGACATGGGTTACCCAAGTATAGGGTGTGAAAAATGTACGTTGCCTGTGGGAGAGAGGGGAGATTCAAGGGATGGACGATGGGCTGGAAAGATGAAAACGGAATGTGGCCTTCATGATCAATAAGGTCATGGTTGATTTTAAATATATGTGAAAGAGGCGGACAGGGGAATGAGTAAAACCAAAATATTAGTAAATCGTATTGATGAAACATATGAAATAAAGGGGATTACAAAAGAAATTGAATTGGACAAAATTGCTTTAAGTGATTTAGAGCTTGTTGCAATAGGTGGTTATAGCCCGCTTACTGGATTTTTAGGAAAGAAAGATTATCAATCTGTTATAGAAAACATGCGTTTAGTAAGTGGTGATGTATGGAGTATACCTATTACACTACCAATAACAGAAGAGAAGGCGAAGCAATTAAAAATTGGTGAAGAGGTTCGTCTTGTCAAAGAAAGGACCACATATGGTGTGATTCAAATAGAAGATATTTTTACACCGGATAAAGACAAGGAAGCATTGCTTGTTTATAAAACGACTGATACTGCCCATCCAGGTGTGAAAAAGTTATATGACAGGCCAAATGTTTATGTTGGAGGAACAATTACGCTTGTGAAGCGTTTTGAAAATGATAAGTTTGCTTCTTATCATTTAGATCCAAGTGAAACACGTGCAGAGTTTGCAAAACGTGGCTGGAAAACAGTGGTAGGTTTTCAAACGAGAAATCCTGTTCATCGTGCACATGAATATATTCAAAAGTCTGCACTGGAAATTGTAGATGGCTTATTTTTAAATCCGCTCGTTGGTGAAACGAA
Source organism: Bacillus sp. 05T22 (assembly GCF_056396765.1). Taxonomy (NCBI): domain Bacteria; kingdom Bacillati; phylum Bacillota; class Bacilli; order Caryophanales; family Bacillaceae; genus Bacillus; species Bacillus sp. 05T22. Next base: position 51,004 of record NZ_JBFTMC010000005.1, on the reverse strand, counting down.
ATCAGATGATATTCCAGCTGATGTACGTATGGAAAGTTATGAAGTGCTTTTGAAAAATTATTATCCGAGTGACCGTGTCTTTTTAAGTGTTTTTCCAGCAGCAATGCGCTATGCAGGACCACGTGAAGCGATATTTCACGCACTGGTTAGAAAAAACTTTGGTTGTACGCACTTCATTGTGGGGCGTGATCATGCTGGGGTAGGGAATTATTACGGTACGTACGAAGCGCAAGAGATTTTTACGAATTTTACAGTAGAAGAGTTAGGGATTGCACCACTCTTCTTTGAACATAGTTTTTACTGTGCAAAATGTGAGGCGATGGCCTCTACGAAAACATGTCCGCACAGTAAAGAAGAACATGTTATTTTATCAGGGACGAAAGTAAGAGAAATGTTGCGAAATGGAGAAATTCCACCAAGTGAATTTAGCCGTAAAGAAGTTATAGAAATATTAATTCGTGGTTTACAAAAAGAAGTCGTTACAAAATAAGGAGAGAGTAGGATGGAAACAAATATCACTTGGCATACAGCATCTGTTTTAAAAGAGGAAAGACGAAAGAAAAGTGGTCACCACAGTTTTGTCCTTTGGTTCACAGGCTTATCAGCTTCTGGAAAATCAACAGTAGCAAATGCGGTTGCCCGAAAATTATTTGAAAAAAATATTGGTAATTATGTACTCGATGGCGATAATATTCGTCATGGTTTAAATAAAGATTTAGAATTTTCCGAAAGTGATCGGACAGAAAATATTCGTCGTATTGGTGAAGTGGCAAAGTTATTTGTAGATCAAGGGACAATTGTATTAACAGCATTTATTTCTCCATTTCGAGTGGATCGCCAGCAAGTAAGGGATATTCTTGAAAAGGACGAATTTCTCGAAGTGTTTGTAAAGTGTCCAATAGAAGAATGTGAGAAACGTGATCCGAAAGGGCTCTATAAAAAAGCGAGACAAGGCGATATTAAGCAATTTACCGGCATTAATTCGCCGTATGAAGAGCCGTTTGGAGCAGAAGTGGTTGTAGAAACGTATCTTTATTCGATTGAACAATGTGCAGAACAAATTATCGGTTACTTACAAGAGCGTAGCTTTATATAGGGGGAATAAAAATGAGTTATGAAAAAGTGTGGGCAAACAATGAAAAGTTAAATGCTACAGAGAAAAAGAAATTAGAAAAAGATGGCTTAGAAATCTTTAAAGCTATTCCGTATTATGCTGAAAATGGATTTGATTCTATTCCGAAAGAAGAGTGGGATTCATTTAAGTGGGCGGGGTTATATTTACAACGTCCAAAAGAGGCAGGGTATTTTATGATGCGCGTTAATATTCCTTCTGGTATTTTAACGAATGAACAAGTGGAGGTATTGGCTTCAATTGCGGAAGATTATGGTCGTGATGTTCTTGATATTACTACAAGACAGGCGATTCAATTCCATTGGCTTGAAATTGGTCAAATACCAGATATTTTTAACCGCTTAGAAAAGGTAGGATTATCATCAGCGGGAGCTTGTGGTGATATTACAAGAAATATTATTGGGAACCCCCTTGCTGGTATTGATGGTGATGAACTATTTGATACAGCGCCAATTGTAAAAGAGGTATATGATTTCTTTCAACATAATGAAGAATTTTCAAATTTACCTCGAAAGTTTAAAATGTCGATCAGCACAAACGTATATAATGCAGCAAATGCTGAGATTAACTGTGCTGCCTTCATTCCGGCTACAAAAGAGATTGATGGAAAAACGGTGGAGGGATTTCATTTACGAGTAGGCGGGGGGTTATCTGCCCGTCCGTATTTAGCACAAGAACTAGATTTATTCATACTTCCTGGGCAAGTGAAATCGGTTGCGATTGCAATTGCTACCGTTTTCCGTGATTTTGGATATCGTGAAAAACGACATTTGGCACGTTTGAAATTCTTAGTTGCGGATTGGGGACCGGAAAAATTTAAAGAAAAATTATTAGAATATACAGGACATTTACATGATAAAGGGAAGGATGCTTTAAAAGGATGGAATGCTGGATATTTCTACGGTGTTCATAAGCAAAAACAAGGGAATTTATCATACGTTGGTTTTAACGTACCGGTTGGTCGCTTACACTCTGAGGAGTTCTTTGAAATTGCTAGAATTGCGAAACAGTACGGAAATGGTGAAATTCGTACATGCAACTCACAAAACCTCATTATTCCGAATGTTCCGAAAGGAAATATAGAAGGACTGTTAAAAGAACCTTTATTTGAATCTATTTCTGCAAGTCCAAAATCTTTCATCGGATATGCGGTATCATGCACWGGTATTGAGTATTGTAACCTTGCATTAGTAGAAACGAAAGAAAGACTACGTAATATTGCAGATTATTTAGATACACAGCTTGCTTTAGATGTTCCGGTTCGTATTCATATGGTAGGATGTCCAAATTCATGTGGACAAAGACAAATTGCGGACATTGGCTTGCAAGGGGTGAAATTGAAAACGAAAGAAAAAGGAATTGTTGAAGCATTTGAAATTTATGTAGGTGGTACGTTATTAGATGGTGGTGTCTATAACCAAAAATTAAAAGGAAAGATTGATGGAGAAGACCTTCCCAATGTTCTTGTATCGTTTTTAACATATTTTAAAGAACATAAACTGCCAGCTGAAACATTTTATGAGTTTGTAGGACGCGTTGGTATAGAAGATTTACAAGAGGCCTTAAATCATATTTTAGAAGAAGTGATTGCATCTTAGGAGGGAGCAATATGGATTTGTATCGTTTTGAAGCAGTATTGGCAAATGGTGTTGTTCCTGTAGTGGTTGTTGCGCAAAGTGAAGAACAGGCGTTTAAACTTGTGGAAGTAGAATTAGAGAAGTATTTTTTACCGCTTCCAGAAGTGAAAGAAATCTCTCTCTATGAAAAAAAGAAGATTCGAACAGGTGCAGCATTTGTCATTCATGAGCAGGAGACAGTGTAATACAAGTTGAAAAACCGATATCAAACCTTTCTTTTCAGGTGGGAGAGAGCATTCGGCCATGCATAGCAGCGGTCAGCTCCTCCTCTTGCCTCATGTCGAGTGAAAACAAAGAGAGAAAACGAGTGCAGGTCACCTTTTGTTCTTTATAGCAGTGACTTATATGTTGGAAAATCAAAATGGATTTATATAGTAACTTCTATTCGTAATAGGGATGGAAGTTTCACCTTATAGTAGAAATGAGGAGAGATGATGGGAAAAGTATATATCGTTGGTGCAGGGCCGGGAGATCCAGAGTTAATTTCTGTAAAAGGGGTAAAGTGTATCGAACGAGCGGATGTCATTTTATATGATCGTCTTGTAAATAAGGAATTACTTTCTTATGCAAAGCCAGATGCAGACTTAATATATTGTGGGAAGCTACCAAACTATCACACCATGAAACAAGAAACGATTCATGCTTTTCTTGTTAAATATGCGAAAAAAGGAAAAATTGTAACGCGTTTAAAAGGTGGAGATCCATTTGTATTCGGAAGAGGTGGTGAAGAAGCGGAAGCGTTAGTAAAGCATGGTATTCCGTTTGAAATTGTACCTGGTATTACAGCTGGGATTGCTGCTTCAGCATATGCTGGTATTCCTGTTACACATCGGGACGCGAGCGCAAGTTTCGCTGTTGTGACAGGGCATCGGAAAGAGGGTGCTGAAGAAGATGTGAAGTGGGAAAACTTAGCGAAAGGTGTTGATACGCTTGCTGTTTATATGGGAGTAAGCAACCTTCCTTATATATGTGAACAGCTTTTGAAACATGGAAAAGGAGAAGATACGCCAGTTGCTATTGTGGAGTGGGGAACTACATCATCTCAGCGAACCATTACAGGAACGTTAGGAACAATTGTAACGATTGCTGGAAAAGAGCGGATTCAAAATCCGAGTATGATTGTGATTGGAGAAGTTGTTCGTTTTCGTGAAAAAATTCATTGGTTTGAACGCCAGGCTGACATTACGTATCCAGTAAGCGAAGTGTTATAAAATGAAAGCTGTGTTATATATATGCCATGGAAGTAGGTTGCGAGAGGCGAAAGAGGAAGCGATAGACTTTGTTTCTTCTTGTATGAATCGTGTATCAGCTCCTATTCAAGAGCTGTGTTTTTTAGAGTTAGCAAAGCCTTTTATTTCAGAAGGCTTTGCTGCTTGCGTAAGAAGAGGCGCAACAGAAATTGTTGTTGTTCCGGTCTTTTTATTAGCAGCAGGGCATGTGAAAGAAGATATCCCAAATGAGTTGAAAAAAATGAAAAATAAATATCCTCACATTGTAATGACTTATGGGAATCCGTTTGGTGTTTCGGAATCACTCGTATCGGCTGCGTATAAGGGAAGTGGCATTAAAGAGTATGAAAATGAAGTGACCCTATTACTTGTTGCAAGGGGGAGTAGTGATCCTGAGACGTTACAAGATATTAAGCGTATTGCTTCTTTGTTTGAACAAGAAGAGAAAGTTGGAAAGGTAGAAGTATGTTATTTAGCTGCAGCGGAGCCGCGATTTGAGGAAAAGTTAAAAGTAGTTGTAAACCGAGCTAATGAGAACATCGTTGTTCTGCCTTATCTACTATTTACAGGATTGTTAATGAAACATATTGAACGAGAGGTTCGCAATTATAGTTATTCGAGTATACATGTATGTCCTTATTTGGGGGAAAATCATGTATTTCAAGAAATGCTGATTCAGAAAACGGAAGAAACTTTAAGGGGAGATGAGCGTGTACCCACTTACAGTTCGAATTAGAAATAAACGAGTTGTTGTCATTGGTGGTGGCCGAGTGGCATCATATAAAATCGCGCCTTTACTAAAAGAAGGAGCGAATATAGTAGTAGTGAGTCGTGATTTAGATAAGAGTTTAATGAAGCTTGTAGAATCAAAGAAAATTCGCTGGTTTCAAAAAGACTATGAAAAAAGTGATCTAGAAGATGCATTCTTAGTAGTAGCAGCTACAAGTGATGCAATATTAAATGAGCATATTGCACAAGATGCATCATTAAACCAGCTTGTGAATGTGATTACTAATCCTGAAAGTGGAAATGTTCATTTTCCAGCAACTATGCATAGAGGAAAGCTCAATGTTGCCGTTTCTACTGGAGGTGCAAGTCCAAAACTTGCGAAAAAAATTCGGGATGATATTGCGATGAAATATGATGAGACATATGAAGACTATCTTGATTTCTTATATGAAGTAAGAATGAAGGTGAAACAATTACGACTAGAAAAAAGACAACAGAATATTTTATTGCAAGAAGTGTTGAAGCTTGAGTATATTCAAAACCAGAAAAAAAGAGAAAGGTTTTTACAAGAGTTAGCTGAAAGAGTATGTGTAGAATAGAATACACGTATTGCTGAAAATATAAATTAAAAAACTGAGATAAACCTTTCTTTTTAGGTGGAAGAGAGCATCCGGCCATGCGTAGAAGCGGTCGGATCCTTTTATATAGCCGGATAAATTAAATTCCTCTTTACAAATATAGCAATCTACTCTATAATCACAAGTAACTTCAATAGATGAAATCGATGAGCAAGAAGAGTACGTATATTTGATGCGTTCAGAGAGCTGGGATAAGGTGTGAGCCCGGTACGATAAAATATACAGAATGGGTTTGCGAGAGGTATGCTGAACTATTTAGTAGGCAACCCGGGTTCCGCCGTTACAAGGATAGGGTATCGGAATTTTTCCTGTACCTGAACAAGTGGGATTATTTAATCCAATCGAGGTGGTACCACGGTATTCTATTACATATATCGTCCTCTACATGCATAGTAGCGTRTAGGGGGCTTTTTTATTTTCTAAAGGAGGTGTGCGAGTATGAAATGAAAGTGTATAATTAAGAAAAGTGTAAATATTCAGAAAAGGAGAATTTACAATGAAAGAAACACAGCAATGGACATCGAAAATAGGTTTTGTACTCGCAGCAGCCGGAGCCGCAGTAGGACTTGGWGCRATWTGGAAGTTTCCRTAYGTTGCAGGTAATGGTGGRGGAGGMGCATTYTTCCTWGTMTTCTTAYTATTAACTTTRTTTATTGGTATGCCTCTTCTTWTAGCTGARTTTGTTATWGGYCGTAGTACWCAAAAAGAAGCGGTTACTGCATATAAATTGTTAGTACCAAATAGTAAATTATATCCATGGATTGGTCGTATGGGCGTTGTTACTTGCTTTAGTGTATTATCCTTTTATAGTGTCGTAGGTGGATGGATTTTATTATATCTATATTATAGTGTGACAGGGAATTTTTGGAGCGGGGCAGTTGAATATGGCAAATTGTTCGAACAAACAATTTCGAATCCTGCTAGTGCGGTAGGCGCTCAGCTGATCTTTATGCTTTGTACTATTTTTGTTGTAAGTAAAGGTGTAGAAAAAGGAATCGAAAAGGCAAGTAAGTATATGATGCCGCTATTATTTATTTTGTTTATTGCTATTATTATTCGTGCTCTTACACTTGATGGTGCATGGGCTGGTGTAGAGTTTTTCTTAAAACCGGATTTTTCAAAGTTAACAGCAGATACGATTTTGTATGCGATGGGACAATCTTTCTTTTCACTAACAGTAGGAGCTTCGGTAATGGTAACATACAGCTCATATTTAAAGAAAGAAGAGCATTTAGCGAAATCAGCAACATCAATTGTGAGCTTAACAGTTTTTATTACAGTGCTTGCCGGACTAGCGATTTTCCCGGCGATCTTCGCGTTAGGGGTTAAACCAACAGAAGGACCAGGTTTATTGTTCATTGTTCTCCCGGCAGTATTTGCAAAAATACCATTCGGACAATTTTTCTTTATTATGTTTTTAATTTTATTCTTCTTTGCAACCTTAACTTCTGCAATCTCGATGCTTGAAATTGTTGTTGCATCTGTAGCGAAAGATAATGAGAAGAAACGTCCTTCAGCATCATTTATTATTGGATTACTCATTTTTGCCGTTGGAATTCCATGCGCTCTATCATTTGGGGTTATGAGTGATGTAAAAGTCTTTGGAAAAACATTTTTTGACTTAGTGGATTTTGCGGTAAGCAATGTATTGCTGCCGTTAGGAGTACTAGCGATTTCATTGTTTGTACCGAATAAAATGAGTAAAGATTTACTAATGAAGGAATTAGAAGTTACAGAAACGAAAGGAAAAACATTATTTAACATTTGGTTTTTCTTACTACGTTATGTAATTCCAATTACAGTAGTAATCGTATTTTTAAATGCAATTGGTATATTTAAGATGTTTGCAAAATAAAAAGGCGAGGGGAAATTCCCTGCCTTTTTATTTTATCCCGCTATTCGCGGACAGTAATACTCTCGCTGGTTAAAGTTTCACTTTATTGTGATGTAGATGTTTTTAATAAACGAGTATATGTTTTATAAGCTGTAGCAATTGATATAACGGAACCAATTAAAAATAGGATCGAACTACCAAGCGTAAATAATCGGCCAACATATGTTTCTTTGGCTTCTTGTAGTTCTGCTTGTTGTTCTGTATTCATGTGTATCCCCCCTAGATGAATAGGCATTTTGTTTTAGTCTATGTAAAATGCCTACAAAGTGTTAAAAATAATGGAGGTGAATAAAAAAGAACCTGCTTTCGGGATAAATAAAGAAACTCGGTATGTACCGAGTTTCTTTATTTATCTGCTAGTAAAACTCCTGCCTCAAAATTCAGTGAAAGCAAAGAAGTAATATGGTAAGAAACACAATGATTAAAGTTTCCTTTTATAATCCGATATAACTTGAAGGATCAACTGCATTTGTTTTACCTACATTCCATTCACCAATATGAAGTTCAAAATGTAAATGTTGTCCGAAAGATTGACCGGTGTTCCCCATAAATCCTAATTGCTCGCCTTGTTTTACAGTTTGTCCGTTAGATACAGAACGGCTGCTCATATGAGCGTATACTGTTGTATAAGTTTTTCCGTTTATACGATGTGATAAGTAAACGACGTTTCCATAACTGGATGATAATTCGGAACGAATAACAACACCGTCTGCAGCGGCGATAATTGGAACTGTTCCAGCGGCTGCGATATCAATGCCTTTATGATTATCTAGGGAACGAGCGCCGAATCCAGAAGTTTTTGAACCAGCGGCTGGCTTAATAAATCCACCTTTGTTCGTATCTTGCGGTGTTGGTGCAGATTGTTTTTTTGCGTCCTCTGCCTTGCGTGCCTCTTCAGCTTTACGAGCTTCTTCCGCTCGTTTTTCTTCTTCAATTGCTTTTTGAACCGCTTGTCGTTGATTTTCTAAAATGCTCTTCGATTCTTCTAATCCCTCAATCTCAGAATCTACTTTGGATACTTTCGTATGTAGATCGTTAATGAGCGCTTGTTGCTGCTGTTGATTCGCTTGCAATTCTTGTTGCTTATGTTCTAATTTTTGTTTGGATTCCTCTAATTGCTGTTCCTTTTTCTCAACAGTCTCTTTTTCTGCTGTTACAGCCTCTTGATCACTCGTTTGTTTTTTTACAATATCGGTATCATTATTTAAAATCAAACTTACGGAATATATATTGTCAACAAGATCTGCGATGTTATTTGAATTTGTTAACACTTCCGTAATGATATTTGTGCGAGGTTTTTCTTGCATAGATTGCAGTCGTTGTTTAATGACCTCTTGACGTGTATCTATGTTTGTTTGTAATTGCTCAATATGTTTCTTTTTCTCGGCAATGACTTGTTGAGTCTTGCTAATTTCTTTCTTTGTATCATTTAAATCAGCTTCATTTTTATTAATAGAAATAGTTAGTTCATCAATCTTTTTTTGTAATTCTTGTATTTCTTTTTCTGTTTGTTCTTTTTCTGCTGATTTATTTTGTAAGTCGTTTTGTTTTCCCTCTAATTCTGATTCAATTGTAGATAATTTATCTTGATTTGTTTCCGCGTGTACTGGTGAAAGTAACGGAGAAACAAAAATAGTTCCTGCTGCTAAAACGCTGAAAGCTGCAAATTTCTTCATTGTTGTCTAGCTCCTTTCCCTATGAATGTATATATCATAAGAAGAAGAAGGGTGTCTATTGTTGTAATCATACTGTAAAGAAAATTTTATAAAATTGCTAAGTATTGTCGGAATTAAGAATATTTTAGGAGAGTTTGTCGCCTAATTGTAAAGTTAAAATTGGTATTAAGAATCGAATTTTTTAATTTTAGCAGCACGTAAAATGAATAAAAATGATTTCATTTTACACAATAAAGCTTTGTTTTAAAATCTATAAGTGAATAGTGAGGAATCGTTCTCATGTGAGGTTTTCTGACATGAGTTTTATTTTTGTCAAGAAAATTATTTGTATTCATGTAAACTTATTTAGTTGTCAGATTTCCTTTTTTGATTTATCATTTTTAACAGGGACAAAATGTAGTGAATTGTCGAATAATATGTAATACTCTTAATTTCTTAGTTTCATAGAACGAGAGAAGGGGAGAGTTAACGCATCTAAGAAGGGGGTTGCAGCAAGTATGAAAAAACTTGGACTTGCATGGCAAATTTTAATAGGTCTTGCGCTTGGTATTGCAGTTGGGGCAATTTTTTATGGCGATAGCACAGTTGTAGGATACTTAAAACCAATTGGTGATATTTTCATCAGATTAATTAAAATGATTGTTGTACCAATCGTCGTAGCGAGCATCGTTGTTGGGGTTGCAGGAGTTGGTGATGTTAAAAAGCTAGGTCGATTAGGCGGAAAGACAATTATTTACTTCGAAATTATTACAACGATTGCGATTGTTGTTGGCCTACTGGTAGCGAATATTTTTCAACCAGGAAAAGGCGTGAATATGGATCAGTTAACAAAGACTGATATTTCTAAATATGCAGAAACGACAGCTCAAGTGCAAAGTCATTCGTTTGCAGATACATTTGTAAATATCGTTCCGACGAATATTATGAAATCATTGGTTGATGGCGATATGCTTGCCATTATTTTCTTCTCTGTACTATTTGGTTTAGGAGTTGCGGCGGTTGGTGAAAGAGGAAGACCGGTTCTTCAATTTTTCCAAGGTGTAGCAGATGCAATGTTTTACGTAACAAACCAAGTTATGAAGTTCGCACCATTTGGTGTATTCGCATTAATTGGTGTTACAGTTTCTACATTTGGTTTAGCTTCACTAATTCCGTTAGGGAAATTAGTAATCGTCGTTTATGGATCCATGATTTTCTTCGTCGTAGTTGTATTAGGACTTACGGCAAAATTATTCAGGATTAATATTTTCCAATTCTTCAAAATTTTAAAAGATGAGCTGATTTTAGCGTATTCTACTGCGAGCTCAGAAACGGTTTTACCGAAACTGATGGAGAAAATGGAGAAATTCGGTTGTCCGAAAGCAATTACATCTTTCGTTATTCCAACTGGTTACTCGTTTAACTTAGATGGATCGACGCTATACCAAGCGATTGCGGCAATTTTCTTAGCGCAAATGTACGGTATTGATTTATCCATTACACAACAAATTACATTATTACTTGTATTAATGGTTACATCTAAAGGGATTGCCGGTGTACCAGGGGTATCATTCGTTGTACTATTAGCGACACTTGGTACAGTAGGTATTCCAGCAGAAGGTTTAGCATTTATCGCAGGTATTGACCGTATTTTAGATATGGCTCGTACAGCAGTTAACGTTGTAGGTAACTCTTTAGCAGCTGTTGTTATGTCTAAGTGGGAAGGTCAATATGACGATGCAAAAGGACAAGCCTATTTAAAAGAGATTTCAGAGAAACAAGCAGCGTAATAATTGTCGGAAAAGCCCTCACATAAGATGTGGGGGCTTTTCTGCATAGTAAAGGAGAGAGAATAATGAAACGGAAATACGGAGATGGTTCGTCCTGGGAACGGCTAATAGAGAAAACATATGAAGTGAAGATTATAGAGCAAGGAATGTTAGGGATACTGCATACGCCAAAAGTGACAGAGCCTAGTTACAAGCAATATAATAATCAAGAACTTTGCATTGTAAATGATGGATACACATGGGTGCAGTATTTTATAAATAATAAGCACTTTGCAATTACGGCTATGCTCGATGAAAAGAAGAACTTAGTGCAGTATTATATTGATGTGGCAAAAAAATTTAGAATAGATGGGCGAGGTATGCCCTATTTCGACGATTTATATTTGGATGTAGTGTTATTACCTAATGGTGAGGTATATTTACTGGATGAAGATGAATTAGAAGAAGCGTATATAGCTGGAGATATTTCTGAAGAAGAACATAATGTAGCGTGGGATACGGCCAAATGGCTTATGGAGGAAATTGAAAAAGAAAAGCTTCCTTGGATTGCAATTTTAGAAAAAGAAATTCAAAAATTAAAATGACTATTTTCCTTTCTTTATGCTGATTTATTCGTGTTTTTGTATAAATATCAAAAAATACCAACTGTTTTTATACAAATAATAATTGACTTTTGATTTGTAAGCGAGTAAAGTTAGGGAAGAAATTATTATTAAAAATAAAATATGAAACCTTCTTATAAAGAGAGGCGGAGGGACTGGCCCTACKATGCCTCGGCAGCGGACTCACGATGGAGTGCTGTGCCAAATCCAGCAAGCATGTGCTTGAAAGATGAGGAGAGTGTTTCTTATAGATGTATAAGACCTCTTCTTTTCGGAAGAGGTCTTTTGTTATTGAATAGAAAAGGTTTAGAAATAGGGAGAGATGTTATTTTGAAACAAACGAGAGGGAATGGTTTGGCGTTATTACCGCTTGGAATATTTTTGGGGCTATTTATTGGTTCTGGCATTATTACAGGTGATTTCTATAAATTGCCGATACTTGTTGCGATTTTAATAGCTGTAGGAACAGCGTTAGCGATGAATCGTAAGGAAAGCTTTACAGTGAAAGTTGAACGGTTTGCCAAAGGGGCTGGTAATCCGGATATTATGATTATGGTGTTGATTTTTGTACTTGCTGGTGCGTTTTCTGAAACAGCAAAAGGAATGGGTGGAGTTGACTCTACAGTTAATTTAGCACTATCTATTTTACCGCAAGGGTTTATCGTTGCTGGGATTTTTGTTATAGGGGCCTTTATTTCACTAGCGATGGGAACTTCGATGGGGACTATTGCAGCGTTAGCACCAATTGCTGTAGGGATTAGTCAGCAAACTGATATTTCAATTGCGTTAACGATGGCAACAGTTGTCGGTGGGGCAATGTTTGGTGACAATCTATCATTTATTTCTGACACGACAATTGCAGCTGTTCGTTCGCAAGGAACAGAAATGAAAGATAAGTTTAAAACGAACTTTTTAATTGTACTGCCAGCTGCAATTATAACGATTGTACTATTAGTAGTTATTACATTAGGGAATCATACAGAAATTAAGGCTCATACGTTTGATTGGGTGAAAATTTTACCATACGCAGGTGTACTTGTTACAGCGTTGCTTGGATGGAATGTGCTCATCGTATTAACAGGTGGAACTGTATTATCTGGCATTATCGGCCTAATAGATGGAAGTTATACATTAGCGAGTTTCTTTAAAAGTGTAACGACTGGCATTGGCGGTATGATGGAGTTGGTATTACTAGCAATTTTAATCGGTGGAATGGTTGAACTCATTCAATATAATGGTGGTATTCAATATTTAATGGATATATTAACACGTAATATTCGTTCGAAAAAAGGCGCGGAGTTTGGAATCGCCGGTTTAGTGAGTATGACGAATATGTGTACAGCGAATAAYACRATTTCWATTATTTTYACAGGMCCGCTTGCAAAAAATATTGCMGATCAATATGAAATTGATCCACGAAAATCAGCGAGTGTATTGGATCTTTTCTCATGTTGTATACAAGGATTAATTCCATATGGTGCTCAAATGTTAACGGCGGCAGGATTTGCGGCATTGTCACCGGTTGAATTGTTGCCATATGCGTTTTATCCAATCTTAGTTGGAGTTTGCGGTATCATTTCTATCTTAATAGGTTTTCCAAGATTTTCAAAGGTAGCGGAAAAAAAGCAATATCATAAAACAGCATAAAGAAAAGAGGATGTCTGATATAAGGCATCCTCTTTTCTTTATGAAGCGTATATACTTACTTCCAACCTGCTTTGTTTAACTTTATATGCATTTTAATGTAGGGCTGACCCGGAATAGGTCTTAAGTCTGATTCGAAAACGGTTCTTAAGCTCGTTATGGAAAGTCAAAAAAATAGTTAAGATAGGAGTATCAAATCGAAGGGAGGCAAGCACAAGATGAAACAATTTTTAGCGTTTATCGCGGCCGGTATTTTGGCTTTGATTGCTCTTGGTAGTCTTGCTGGTATTGTAGGATTCGTAATTGGAGCAGGGATTGTGTACTGGAGCTATAAATCATTTGTGCGAGCACAATCATTTTTTGGAAAGTTAGCTTGGGGTATTGTCGGTTTAATCGGCTTGTCAATTGCCCTTTCCCATTCCCCAGCATTAATCGGTATCGTAGCATTAGTAGTTTTATACTATGGATACCGTGAGTGGAAAAAAGAAAAAGATGTAGTAGTTGATTCTGCTTCAGAAGGCTCTAAACGATATAGCAACTTTGAAGATGAGTGGAACAAGTTAATGAAAAACTAATATAAAGCAATTTAAATCATAAAGTAGAAGAGAGGAAGATTATAATGAAACAATCTTTATTCGGACGTGTACGCGATGCAATTTTAGCAGATTTTCATAATGTTTTAGATGAGAAAGAAAGAAAAAATCCAATCGCTATGTTAAATCAATATTTACGCGATAGCGAGCGTGAAGTAACAAAAATTGAAAAGTTAATTCAGCGTCATAAAACACTAAAATCTAATTTTGCTCGTGAACTTGAGCAGGCTCGGTATTTCGTAAATAAGCGATCAAAACAGGCGATAATTGCACAAGAAGCAGGGGAAATGCAATTGCATGAACGTGCAGTAGAAGAAGTAGCATATTATGAAGGGCAAGTAGCTCGACTAGAAGAAATGTATGCAGGTGTAGTGGAGCAAATTGATGAGTTAGAACGCCGTCTTTCTGAAATGAAAAATAAACTAAAAGAAATGAATGCAAAGCGTATGGAATTAATGGCACGTGAAAACATGGCTCATGCGAACCGTCGCATGAATACAGCTCTTCATAAAATGGATGAGAACAACCCATTCTTACGATTTGAAGAAATTGAAGATCACATTCGTGATTTAGAACTTCGCATGAATGAAGATCATGAGCGTGATTCATTTGATATGAAAATTGCAAAGCTTGAGCGTGAAATGAAAGAAAAGGATGGAGTATCCTTAACAAAAGAAGTAACAAAATAATTGTAGTACATTATAAAACGAGCTTATGATATAGTGATAGAAGAAAAGGTGTTGGAAAGCAATACCTTTTTCTTCTATTTATATGTGACAAGAAGGAGGGGAGCTGAAATGAAGAAACAATTTTCAAAATCACAACTAGTGGGGATGCTCCTCATCATATTTGGATTTGGTCTTTTTCTTGATATGATTCTCGGACATTTTGAACCGGGTGCTCTTATTTTTGCATTTATTATGATTATGTTCGGAAGACATTATCGGAAAAAGAATCGCTATGTGAGAGGTAATGTGTTTTTATTTGTCGGAGGACTTATTTTTTTATTCTTCCTGTTTTCATCAGCAGCCTTCGTGCTTGTTGTAGTTACTTGCTTAGCTTTCATCGGTTATCAGCTTATACAAGGACAGCARAAGCCAAAAACTGTACAGGTAGAAATTAAGGAAAAAGGATATATAGATGAAGAAAAACAAATCTATCGTACAGAACCATATCTTAAAAATATGATGGTAGGTAACGTAAGAATGATGGATCATATTTATGAATTAGAGGATATTAATGTCCAGTACGGAGTCGGTGATGTTGAAATTGACTTGACGACGGCGATGATTCCTGAAGGAGAAACGGTTATCGTTATTCGTGGCGTTATTGGTAACATTCGTTTGTATGTTCCGTACGATATTGAATTATCTTTAAATCATTCTGTTATTGTTGGTAGAGTACTACTTCCAGGACATGAAGAGACAGGATTTAATCGGAATGTTACATTCAAAACAGAACAGTATAGGGAAGCTCCTCGGCGTATTAAAATAATTTCTTCGCTTGTCGTAGGCGATACGGAAGTGAGGAAAGTATAATGAAAAAGCAAAAGAATATTTCATGGATGTATATTCGGTACTCTATGTTATCTTCTGTTAGTATTGCAATTATTTGTACGATTGTATATGTATGGAGAAGTAGAGAAGATGTATACGATTTATTGTGGAAAGAATCCATTGCTTCTGTTCCAATTAGCTTGTTCATTATGAGCACAAGTCTTCTTATTGGGGGAATTGTTGGATATGCAATTGGTTACTATATGCAGCAGCGTATTCAAGGTTTAAATACTTTTTTATTTGAAGTAGAGCGAGGTAATTTTCCAAAAGACGTTTCGTTTACTGCAGAGGATGAATTTCATGAAGTAGAGAGAAAAGTAATTGCGCTTGCTAAGCGATTAGAGGAACAAGCCGGATTATTTCAAAAAGTAACGAATGAACGAGCTCATTGGAATGAAGAGATGAGACAAGAAGCTATTTCTCAAGAAAGGCATCGATTAGCTAGAGAACTGCATGATTCAGTGAGTCAGCAGCTTTTTGCAATGTCTATGATGATGTCAGCTATTAATGAACAGGTAGCTCAAATTCCAGAAACAACAAAAAAGCAATTGCAGCTTGTGGAAAATATGGTCGTAAATGCACAATCAGAAATGAGAGCATTGCTGCTTCATTTACGTCCTGTACAACTTGAAGGTAAAAAATTAACAGAAGGTATAGAAGAGTTACTAACAGAGCTTTCAAGAAAACAGCATATGAAAATTGAATGGTTGATTGAGCCAATTCAATTGAAAAAAGGTGTGGAAGATCATTTATTCCGTATTGTGCAAGAAGCTTTATCCAATACGTTACGGCATGCGAAGGCAAAGAAAACGGAAGTTCGTCTTCGTCAAATCGATCAATATGCAATTTTAAAAATCATTGATGATGGTGTTGGGTTTGAAGTAGGTGTCAATAAAGCTGGATCATATGGTCTGAGGTCTATTCAAGAGCGTGTTCATGAAATTGGTGGAACACTAAAGGTACTAAGTTTTCCGAATAAAGGTACACAAATTGAAGTGAAAGTACCAATTATAATAGAGAGAGAGGGGGAGTAGCATGATTAAAGTACTGCTTGTAGATGATCATGAAATGGTGCGGATGGGTGTATCAGCGTATTTATCAACTCAGCCGGATATCGAAGTGGTTGGCGAAGCTGAAAATGGAAGAAAAGGTTCAGAATTAGCATTAGCATTAAAGCCAGATATTATTTTAATGGATCTTGTTATGGATGAAATGGATGGTGTTGAGGCAACGCGTGCCATTATTCAAGAATGGCCGGAAGCAAAAATAGTTGTCGTGACAAGTTTTTTAGACGATGAAAAACTATATCCTGTTATTGAAGCAGGTGCAACGAGCTATTTATTAAAAACATCAAGAGCGAGCGATATCGCAGATGCAGTACGAGCGACTTATGATGGGGAAACAGTACTTGAGCCGAAAGTTACTGGGAAAATGATGTCCCGTATGCGTCAAAAGAAAGAACAGCCACTTCATGAAGATTTAACAGAACGAGAGTTTGAAATCTTATTATTAATTGCAGAGGGAAAGAGTAATCAAGAAATTGCGGATGATTTATTTATTGCATTAAAAACCGTAAAGACACATGTAAGTAATATATTAAACAAGTTGAATGTAAGTGATCGTACACAGGCTGTTATTTATGCATTTCGACATCAATTAACGAAATAAAATGTGGCTTCCACTGTATATGACTTGTTTCATTGGTGGACGTTGTCTTTATCCCGCTATTTACGGGCAGTAAGATCTCCATCTCAAAATTCAGTGAAAGCAAAGAGGTTAGGGGGGGTGGAGCAACTGCCCGTAAAAGCTTGATTGGTGAGGGTTAATAATCAGTGGGGGATGAAGAAAACCCCGTTGATTAAAGTTTTACGTTATTGACGCATTTATTTGTAAGCGTTATCATCTGATTGGAAATAGTACATACAAAGGGGGAGATTGTGTATGTTAGTTCAAACAGTATTTGAAATGGGTAAAAATAAAAAGTTAGAAAACTACGTGAATGCATTGCAAGCACTTAAGGAGCAATACGATATTGAAACAGATTGTATTGCGATAATTGAAGCGACAGAAGAATATTATTTATTTCTAGTAAAACAAACAGATTGCTATGATGTTGTGAAAGTAGAAACAGTTGATACAAACCTTGAGTATTATACGAAAGCGTATAAAATAAGTAGTTTCAGTCATACTTCCTACCGAGTGTAAAAAACTCCCTTAATCGGGAGTTTTTTACTAAGATGCTTTAGGTTCAGAAGGAGTTTCCGTTAGTGGTATTGGTTTTGTGCCCTTTAATTTTGCGACTACAAGACCGATTGTTGCTCCAGCAAGCGCTGGTAATAACCAACCAATTCCTTCATTATAAAATGGAATAAATTCAAAGTAAGAGGTAATGAATGTAACAGATACATTTCCTTGCTTTAGTCCATCAAACATACTTATTACTGCAGCCCCGATTAAAGCACCAACATAAACAGAACGGTAACCACCAAAGTACTTATGGAGTAATGATAATAGTACGAGTACGATAGCAATTGGATATACAACTAGTAAAATTGGAACAGAGATTGCAATGATTTTTGTTAAGCCTAGGTTTGCTACTAGAAGTCCTAATACACAAATGATACCTGCAAGCTCTTTGTAAGAAAATTTTGCAAATAATGTTGAGAAATATTGGCTACATGCTGATACAAGTCCAACGCATGTTGTTAAACAAGCCAGTGTAACGATAACCGCTAATAAGGCAAGGCCATATGGGCCGAATAACTGTTGTACAATAACTGTAAGTAATTGACCGCCATTTTTTGCATATCCAAGTGAAACACTAGTTACACCTAGCCAGCCAAGTGCTCCATATACGAGTACGAGCCCTGCAGCTGCAATAAGTCCTGCTTTTGTCGTTGCAATTGCAACAGCTTTACGATCTTCTACACCTTTTGAGCGAATTGCATTCACGACGATAATCCCAAATGCAAGTGCCGAGATCGTATCCATTGTTAAATATCCTTCCATAAATCCTTTGAAAATAGGAGAAGTTTGATACTCCTGCATCGATGGACCTGAATTTCCGAGTGGTGTGAAAACACTTTTTACAAACAATAAGAAAATAGAGAATAGTAAAATAGGCGTTAGCACATTTCCGATACGATCAACGAGTTTAGAAGGATTTAAGCTAAGCCAAAATACGATAGTGAAAAAAATGACCGTATATATAAATAAGGATAAGCTACTAGTACGAATTGTTTCTGGTAAGAAAGAACTAACACCCATTTCGTAAGCGACGTTAGCGACACGTGGAATTCCCATGGAAGGGCCAATTGCAATATATACAACTACTGTAAATGAAATTCCAAATAAAGGGTGAACATGACTTGCAAGTTGTTGCATTCCATTTCCTGAAAGAGAGATTGCAATAACAGTTAATAACGGTAAGCCAACTCCTGTTAGTAAAAACCCGAGCATTGCTGGCCAGAAGTTTTCACCAGCGTTTTGTCCAAGCATTGGAGGGAAAATTAAATTACCTGCTCCAAAAAATAAAGAAAATAGCATAAGACCTGTGAAAAAAATATGTTTTTTTGATACAGTGTTCATTGTGTTTCCTCCTTTTATAAAAATTCATTCGTAAGAACACAAAAAACTCGCCCCTTAAAAAGGGACGAGTTATATTTACCCGCGATACCACCCTAGTTCATACACGTAGAAATACATCTATATGTATGCGGCTTTGCAACGTACAACATGATACGTGTTCCTTGTAACGGGGGACGACCGGTAAGAACTTACTACATCCTTCGGTTCTACTTCTCGGAGATGATTTTCGGTTATGAGCTGAACGTTGGCTTTCAGCAAGATGCCAACTCTCTGGGGAACAGCTTTATATAACGTACTCGTTCTCGTCAATGAATTTTGTTCAAGTATTCTGACAGTATTTTCACATGTTTTTTTCATAAAGTCAATAGATTTTTTGAATAAAATTTTGAGGGAGTGTATCTATATGAGAAATAGAACGAATAAAATTTGCAAAAGCTTCCTGATCTGTCGGGCCTTCGGAGCGATTTCTGCCCTCTTTAAATGTCAAAAATTTATCTCCTCCATTTGCTAAGAAAGAATTGACTACTACAGAGTATATTTGATCATCGCGTAATGGTGTTCCGTCATCTAATGAAATTGTTTGGACGATGCTATTTTTCCAACTATAACGAATCCCTGAAATTTGTAGCATGCGAGTTTCTTCTTTCCATTGCTCTTGCAAGACATTTCGAATTTCTTTTCCAGACAAATACATTTTAATTAATTTGTTGCCGAATGGTTGTATGAGGAAGGTATCTTCCCATGTAATTGTTCCTTTTTTTAAATTATGCCGGATGCTTCCAGGATTTACAAAAGCAATATCCGCCTGCATAGTTTGGCGCTGGGCTATTGCGAGAACAGTTCCTAAATTTGATTCGCCGTGTCCATTTTGATTACGAGTTAACTCATGGTCCGTTATTCCGAGTTGTTCCTCTACTTTAGATTGGATTTTTGAGGCGTAAGAATCTATCCAGTTTCTTGTGTGTAAATCAGGAGAAATTACATTTTGATAGACAGGGATAATTGTTGCAGCTTTTTTCGTAATATCTTTCGTTTTACGATTTAATGTAAAGGTGACGTTTGAAAATGCTTTTCCGTATGAGTAGGCTTGAACAAGCAATTTGCCGTTCACATTTCCATTTATATAGGAGTGGGTATGACCACCAAAAATAATATCAACATCAGGATCTATTTGATTAGCTAAATCAGCTAAAGGTCCATTTGTATTACTTTCTGTCGTATTACCACCTAGGTGGGCAAGAATAACAAATGCATGAATGCCTTTCTTTTGTAGTTGATACACATAAAGATTAATCGAAGAAGCTTCATCTAAAAAACGAATAGAAGACATATCGTTGTACATTGTTAGAAAAGGAGTATCGCTTGTAGAAACGCCGATGAATGCGATTGGAATTCCATCAATCCATTTAATTATATATGGGGAGAAGAGTGGTTGATTCGTTTCACTGTATACAATATTTGCGGATATATAAGGAAAGGAGCTACCTGAAAACGAGCTTGTTTGTGTAACGGATTCGCCATTAATTAGTTGTTGCAGAGCAATGGGCCCCCTATCGAACTCATGGTTTCCTATTGTACCAACATCAAATTGAAGATTATTTAAAAACTCCATCGTTGGTTCATCATGAAAAAGTGCTGAAATCGGAGGACTCCCACCAATCATATCTCCTGTATGAACAAGTAAGGTGTTAGGGTTTTTATCGCGGTAGGATTGAATGTAAGCAGATATGTAATCAGCACGCCCTACAGCTTTATCGTGCAACGCTGAAGTCGTATTTAATTGGCCGTGAAAATCATTGAGGCCGAGAATTTGCACGGATATGTCGGTAGGTGGAGAAGAAGGGAATAGAAAAGAAAAAATTAGTTTGATAAGAAAAGGGAGTAATAAGAAATAATTCATATTGACACTCCTCAATTAAAAATATTTTAGGATGTGGATTTTTATGTACTGCTCGTAAAGACCCGATTGGTGAGAGTTGATAATCAGTGAGGGATGAAGAAAAGCCTTACTGATGGACGTTTCACTTTATTGTATGAGGAGTGGAAGGGAATCTTTTGTAAAAAGTACGTAAAAGTGTAGAGGTGATGTAAAATTTTTTTTGAGAAATATGACAATTAAAACAAGAAGGCAGGAATCTTTTTTATTAATAGAGAATAATACTACAATCCACTTGCTGGAAAGAACAAACTAAAAAGAGGTGACGGAAATGCTTGCGATGGGTGTATTGTTCGGAATTATAGTGATTTGTGGTTTTATATGGTTATATTATTCGCGTTCATTTAAACAAGCAGAAGTGTTACTTTTTCAAAAAGGAAGTTTGTTGACAAGTCAGTCCAGATATTTAGTATGTCCAAAGTGTGGAAGTGCACAGGCCAGAAGTGGAGGGTATCAAGAATGTTGCAAAATTAGGTTATGAAAGGAGAAAGCCTCACAAAATTATGTGAGGCTTTCTTAAAATTTTGTAGCACTCCAAATAGTCCAGCGATCTTGTTCAATAATCGGAGCTATATTGTTTAGTTTAGAGTGAATGTGATGGAGTAATTGAGAAAGTTCATTGTCTGTTAATTCGTATAAAATGGATCGGCCTGTTCGTGGTGATAAATCTTGTAATAATGTTTCAATCGAATCATGGATTTTTCGCACTTCCCACATTGTTTGAAGGGGAAGTGGATACATGCCGTTTTGTGCGATGAGTTGTTGTATGTGCGTTGCTTTCGGTCTTCGCTTTTCCTCTATTTGAATGAGCTTAGGATAGATGGAGAAGAAATACCCACGAATATGTTCTGGGCTTCCTGGAATTGTACAATCTTCAATGGTACGATCTTGAAGAATGAGCCTTCCATTTTTCTTTAAGATACGTGAGGCCTCTTGTAAAAATTTCGGGATGTCTTGTAAATGATGGATAACAGCACGAGAAATCACAATATCAAAAGTTTCATTAGCAAACGGCATATGGTGGGCATCACCATGAATAAATGAGATGTTTGGGACGGAAGCGCAATTCTCTGTTGCCGCTTGCAACATTTTTTTTGAGAAATCGAAGCCGATGACTTTGCTAGCTCTCATAAGAGCCAGTTTTTTCGTATAAATACCACCACCGCAGCCGATATCAATTATGTTTTTACCACTTACATCAATTATATTTTGAATCATCTCACACCAAGAGGAATCTGCTTTTCGCGTGGCGTAGGTGTACTTATTATTAGCATCATGAAAATTAATGGACATGTGAAAACCTCCCTTCGTATTTAGTATATCTTATTTCATCATACATAACGTTTTTGTTTCATTTTCAAGGACAATAAGCTTTTCTTATTGTTCTAGATAGGAGAGAAAAAATTGAAAAGAAAATGGGTGTTTTTCTTACTATTTTTTTTATTAGCATCGTGTAGTCAAGTTGAACAAAAAAAGGAGAAAAAACAAGTAGAAGAGACGGTGAATCCTATGCAGGAAAGTATACAAGTAACAATTATACAAAAAGGAAAGCTTGAAAAGGTTTTAAAGCAAGAGGAAGCAAAGAAAGTGGTGGATATTATTAATAAAGCTGAGAAACAACAAATAACAGGGGGTTTTGGAGAACCAGAGTACGAAATCCAAATTGAGAAAAACGGAAAGAAGAAAATATATCGTGCATGGCTAAGAGGGGAATCTCGTCAAGGGTGGCTACAGGATGAAAAAGAGACGTATATGCTTACAAAATCTGAGACAGAGCAACTTTTATCTATACTTCCAGGTGCTACTGAGCAACAAAATGATGATACAAAAGTGAACGCTTTAATAGAAGTGACAAAAAAGGACATGCAAATTACTGCTTTTCATATTAAAACAGATGAGAAAAAAATAAAATACACAGTATTTTATACAATCTCGGATTCTTTATATAAAACTTTAGAAAAAGAAGGGGAGTATTATTTTCAATTGATTTTTCCTGAAAAAATGCAACAGGTAGTCGGAAAGAAAATGAGTGAAACTATTGCAGGAGAAAAAGTTAGAGAAGGATATAAACAATATGAAGTGAATCTTACTGTACCTATAGAGGGTGCATCAACTTCCCAGTTAAAAGCATTAGAAACTTATTATGATCATTATGATTTACAAGTATTGAATCATAAAAAAGAAAAAGTAGGTACGTTTCAAAATATTATTCAAATTGTAAAAGAGTATGGTGAAAAAATGAATTTGCAAAGATAGTCAAAAACTTTCCTAGGAAATGATAATAGAGTGAACCTAAAAGGTTCACTCTATTATTTTGTTTTGGTAGACGGCTCATTTAACGATTTTCGTGTAATAAGATAGGAAATCATAAGAGCAGAAAGAATTATAAGAATAATAAAGAGATGCTTTGGTAACAAATCTAATAGTAAGACATAGCCAACTGTATAAAAGATTAATGCCGAAGCTAAAAAAGAAAGGGCACTAATCATGAAAGATTGTAATCTCATTTTTGTCTACCTCCTTTCGTTATTAGTTTTGGCTAAAATTGGATGAAATAAACGTCATTTTTAATAATTGAACACGCTCTACAAAAAAAGAAATAAGCTATCCAAAATTTTGGTTAGCTTATTTCTTTTTGGGAAAAATATGAAGGTGTATATTTAATTCGTTAGTTTAGTAACAAATAGCGGGATAAATCTAAATCGTTCATATATTTTTCACAAAAACACCGTGTTTATAGTGATTAAAATCACAACCTTCCATTTTGGCTTCGTTTACAATAACAATATACAAGGAAATAGAGGAGTGGGATACAATGTTAAGTGCAAAAACAATTGAAATAGTAAAATCAACAGTACCATTATTACAAGAAAAAGGTGTTGAAATTACGACACGCTTTTATCAAATTATGTTCTCGGAACATCCGGAATTATTAAATATTTTTAACCATACAAATCAGAAAAAAGGAAGACAGCAACAAGCGTTAGCAGGTGCAGTGTATGCAGCAGCAACGTATATTGATAATTTAGAAGTTATTATTCCTGTTGTAAAACAAATTGCTCATAAGCATAGAAGTTTAGGAATTAAAGCTGAACACTATCCAATTGTAGGGAAATGTTTACTACAAGCAATTAAAGAGGTTGCGGAGGCACCACAAGAAGTGTTAGATGCTTGGGGAGAAGCGTATGGTGTAATTGCTGATGCATTTATTAGTGTCGAAGCAGGAATGTATGAAGAGGCAGCGGAAAAAGAAGGAGGATGGAAAGATTTCCGTAACTTTATCATTGTAAAAAAAGAGAAAGAGAGCGACGTAATCACATCATTTTATTTAAAACCAGAAGATGGAGGGAAGCTATCTTCATTCTTACCTGGTCAATATGTAACGATCCAATTAAATATAGAGGGTGAAACATATACACATAATCGACAATACAGCTTATCAGATGCTTCTGGTAAAGACTATTATCGAATTAGTGTAAAACGAGAAACAGCTACAGAGACACCGGATGGAAAGATATCTAATTATTTACATGATCACATCCAAGAAGGAGATATTCTTCCATTAAGTGCACCAGCAGGAGATTTCGTATTAAATATGGATTCAAACTTACCGATTGTGTTAATCAGTGGCGGTGTTGGTATTACGCCGATGATGAGTATGCTAAATACATTAATTGAGCAAGCTTCAAATCGTAAGGTATACTTTATTCACGCAGCATTAAATAGCAATGTGCATGCGATGAAAGAGTATGTACAGCAAGTAGAGAGCGACTATGAACAAGTAGAAGCATACACTTGTTACTCTTCGCCAACAGAACAAGACCTACAAATGAAAAACTTTGATAAAGAAGGTTTCATTGATTTAGATTGGCTGCAATCTATCATTCCTACGTCTGAAGCAGAATTTTACTTCTGTGGCCCGGTACCATTTATGAAGCATATTAATGCGGCTTTAGTAGAATGGGGAGTTTCACCTGAACACATTCATTATGAATTTTTCGGACCGGCAGCAAGCTTATCATAAGGAAAACAAAAAAACGAGGTGTTAGTTTACCTCGTTTTTTGTTTGTTCTCGTAACAAGCGATTTACTGTTTCACGACGTACACCGATAAGTTGTCCGATTTCTGTTTGTGTTAATATTTCATAAATGGGAATTCCTCCTAAATAGAGTGCGAACCACTCTTGTAAACGGTGGAGACGTTCTTTTGGAGAAACAGTTGTTAATTGATCGATTCGTTGCTGCATCATTCGCAATTTCGTTTGTAGTTGCATGGCGATGTCAGCATATAATTCTGGATTCTCCTGTAGTTTTTCGTACCATGTATTACATACAATGGGTTGGACCTCTGTCTTAATTAAAGCGATGGCTGTACCATGATATTCTTTCGGTGAAATTAAAGAATGGTGAGGAATTGTCTCACCAGGAACGATAATATTAAATAAAAATGGTGTTCCGTCTTCTTGTAACCGAACGACCTTTAATAGACCAGTTTTAATAAAATATAAAGGTCCTTCTTCACCTTGACGAAATAGTATACCCCCTTTATGTAGAATCAATGTTAGCACCCCATTATTTAGTTCTATTAGTTTATTGTAAGTGATATACATATAAATTCAAATACAAAAGGTGATGTATATATCCATTTTGATTTTCCAGCATATAAATCGTTGCTATGAAGAACAAAATGTGACCGCACTCGTTTTTCTCTTTGCTTTCACTTGGTATAGGGACAGGAAGAGGGGCTGATTGCTTCTATGCATAGCCGGATGATCTCTCTCACTTACAAAGAAAGGTTTTATGTCAGTGTTTCAATTTGCACTTATATTGTTATAAACAGCAATTTTATTGACGAAACGTATGCTATTACAGTAGTATACTATTTAGTGTGTAATAGTACTAGCAATGAATACGCTGTAGGGGGTTTAGTATATTGTTAGATGCGAAAATGACTGATATGAAAATTCCAGCTAATGCTGTCATACATGTGGAAGAGATGAAAGGTGGAGTCGTTCTATCAGTTGAAATAGATGGTCAAATTATTTATACAATGGCTTATGACGAAGAAACGGATAGCTACGCTGAATTGTATGATAGAAATGATAAACGAGCACGTCAAGTACATGAAGATTTTATGGGGTGGTCACTCCTTCACTAAAAGATGTCAATATGACATCTTTTTTTGTTGAATCGATTGATTATACGAATTTATGTAATAAATAGATAAAATTTGTAATAATTGATTTTGCATTGTTAGCATATTGTAAAGGCAAAGTGTCCTTTTTTTCGCTATCATAGAGGTAACAGCCCAGCTATAGGAGTGTGATCACCATGGACAAATTATATATTTCAAATTTGATGTTGTTGTGTGTGTGTACAGTATTATGTTTTATTTTAGGGATGTTTTTGTATTCCTGCGTATGAAAAAACGCATTCTAAAAAGAACGCGTTAGAGGAAAGAACTGATAATCAGTTTAGTTCCAAGAATAAGTAATGTGATACGCAATAAATTGATAATCGCATTACCGCTTAATTTTGTATTAATGTAAGCTCCGATTTTTCCGCCAATCCAAGCACCTGGAATAAGAATCAATGCATAAATCCAGCTTACATTGCCAAGAGAAATATGAGTCAAAGAACTTACAATTGCTGATAAAAAGACAATAAACATTGAAGTTGCAACAGCAATTTGTGCAGGAAATGCAAAAAGAAGCATCATTGCTGGAACGAGCAATACACCGCCACCAATTCCAAATAATCCAGATATGAAACCAACTACAAATGCGATAATAATCGAAAGAAACGGTGGGAATTGATAATAAACGGTTTTACCTTCAGAATCCGTGAAAGAACGTTTAATAACAGTTGCATCTGAGAGGGAAAGAGGTTTCAATTTATCACGTAACAAGAGAAGGATAGATACAAAAATAAGGAAAATTCCAAAGTATAAAGAGAAAGAATCCTGATTCAAAAATTTGTTTGCCCACGATCCAATAATCCCTCCAGGACCGCTCCCTATAAATAAAATAAGTCCACTTTTATAATCTACTCGCTTATGTTTCATATAAGTAAGAGTAGAGGAGAGACCAGTGAAAACTACGGTCACAATTGATGTTCCAACTGCGAGTTGTGGTGATAAACTATGCAGTCCAATTAGTAAAGGGACGATGATAATTCCTCCGCCAAGCCCTACTAGGCTTCCGACTGTTCCTGCGATTAATCCAATGAAAAGTAACATGATATATTCCAAAATTGCCAACTCCTCTGTATAACTAATCCAACATTCATTATACACACTTTTTGAAAAGAAATAAGATTGTTCACAAAAAAGTCGTCTTCCTAGAAAAATAAGGAAGACGACTTTTGATTAGAAAATTAAATGTAATAGGCAATAGAATAGAGCAGCTAATGAAGCTGAAATTGGAAGTGTAATCACCCATGTAATTAACATGCGCTTTGCAGTTCCCCATTTTACACCTTTTACACGATGTGAAGCACCTACCCCTAAAATAGAAGAAGAGATAACGTGCGTTGTACTAACTGGTAAATGAATAAATGTTGCTCCGAAAATGACAAGAGATGATGATAAATCAGCAGCTACACCGTTTACAGGACGAATTTTCATAATTTGTCCCCCAACAGTTTTAATAATTTTCCATCCACCGACAGAAGTACCAAGACCCATTGCAAGAGCACATGAGAATTGAACCCATAAAGGAATATCTCCAGAATTATGAAGGCCATTTGTCATTAATGCCATTGTAATAATACCCATTGCTTTTTGAGCATCGTTTGTACCATGTGTATAAGCTTGTAGTGCTGCGGTAAACACTTGGAATAAACGGAAGTTTTGATTCGTTTTCGTTAAATTAAAGTTTTTAAAGACAACTTTAAAAATACTATACACGATAAAACCAATAACAAATGCAACGATTGGTGAAATAATTAAAGCTTCAATAATTTTAATAAATCCTTTGAAATTAATTGCACTTAGACCAGCAGCAGCAATTGCAGCACCTGCGATTGCACCAATAATTGCATGCGAAGAACTACTTGGGATTCCATAGTACCAAGTAATTAAGTTCCAAACAATTGCAGCAAGCAGAGCGGCTAAAATAACATATGATCCATGTTCTAAAGCAAAAGGATCAACAATGTCTTTTGTAATTGTTTTTGCTACACCTGTAAATGTCATTGCACCTAAAAAGTTCATAATAGCTGCCATGATAATGGCTTGTCGTGGCTTTAAAGCTTTGGTAGAAACAGCTGTCGCAATGGCGTTCGCTGTGTCATGGAATCCATTAATAAAGTCGAAAGCTAAAGCACAAATGACTATTAAAACAGTTAAAATCAAGACTGTATCCATGATCAAACTCCTTATGCGTTCTTCATAATAATTGTTTCTAATACGTTTGCAACGCTTTGACAGCTATCAGCAACTTCTTCTAGCTCTTCATAAATTTCTTTGAATTGAATGATCTTGATCGGATCTTTTTCACGAGAGAATAAATGTTTAATGGCGTGACGACGAATATCATCACACTGTGATTCGTAATCCTTAATTTTAATTGCATTTGTGCGAATGTCCACTAATTTCTTATTCGACATAAGTTCAACGGAGTTTGCAATTTCAATCGCACATTGATTAATTGCCTCCACAAATTTAATCATGTATTCATCTGCCTCTGTAATAGAATACATTTCGAATAAACCTGCACTGTGGTCTAATCCGTCTAGTACATCATCCATGCTCATTGCAAGTTGCAGGATGTCTTCACGTTCAATAGGAGTAATAAACGCTTTGTTTAGCTCCATAATGATTTCGTGAATAAATGAGTCACCTTTTGACTCATATTCTTTCATGCGCATAGAAAATTCTTTTAAATCGCTAGCATTTTTAATTTTATACTCCACGAAAAATTGCGCGCCTTCTTTTAAATTTTCAGAAACATTCATTAACATTTCAGAAAATTTATCTTTTTTAGATTTAAATACCATTATTGTTACCCCCACGAAAAGTAATATATGTAAAATATATTGGCTAGTCAATTCTAACAAAAAACTGTCGGTTTTTAAAACATTTTATCGAAAAGTTTACAAAAACTTAACATAATACATATTGATGCATTAATAATATTAATAACGACTAATGAATATCTTACTTGTAGAATGTCCTTTTCTTGCAAAAAGTATGAATGAGAAAGAAATACTTTACACTTGAAGAACTATTACGTTATTATAATAAATTTAAAAGGAGGGAGTTTCTTCCTTTTTCTGATGAAAGTGTAAATAAATGAAGGAAGTGAATAAATGAAATTGAACAACACTCATTTCAAAAAAATGCTTGAGTGGTTCAACAAGAGGAAGAAATTGCGCAATATATTATTAATTTTTGGCGGTTTTTTCGTTACCCTATTTATTGCGGTAAATATAATGATCTCCATTCAAGACATATCTGCATTAAAACAGGCTGTTCCGCAGCCAACACTTATTTACGATGCCAATAAAGAAGTGGCAGCAAAGCTATCTTCTTCCAAGGCGGAAGGTATTAAAAGAAAAGATATTCCCGATATTATGATTCAAGCGGTTGTAGCAGTAGAGGACAAAGAGTTTTTTAGCCATCATGGTATTGACTATAGTGGGATTATGAGTGCCATATTAAAAAATATTACGGCGGGAGAAGTAGTTGCTGGTGGCAGTACAATTACACAACAGCTTGCGAAAAATGTATTTTTAACACAAGAACGTACATTTTCACGTAAGTTTAAAGAGTATTTTTTGACGAAGAAGATAGAGCGTACGTATACAAAAGATGAAATTATTGAAATGTATATGAATCAAATTTATTTTGGTGAAGGAGCTTGGGGGATAAAAAAAGCAGCGAAATCATATTTCGATAAAGAAGTAAAAGATTTAACAATAGCAGAAGCTGCGACAATAGCAGGATTAATTAAGGCACCGTCAACCTATTCACCATATAAAAATTTTAATAAGTCAATTGAAAGACGGAATGTTGTTTTAGCACTAATGAAAGAGCAAGGGTATATTACAGAAAATCAATACAAGAAAGAGCAAGAGACAGGCCTTGCATTACGACGAGGTGTTGATGATAAGTATAAAGGAAAATATTCGCAGTATGTGGATTATATTGTACGTGAGGCAATGGAGAAATATGAATTGACGCAAAATGAAATTTTAGCTGGTGGATATCGTATTTATACAGAGCTTGATCCGAAAAAACAACAAGCAGTAGAAGATGTTGTGAATAATGATAATTATTTCCAAGGGAGTAACGCTGATCAGCCTATGCAAACGGGCGTTGTTTTGATGGACCCGAAAACTGGTGGTGTACCCGCACTAGTCGGCGGGAGGGGGACGTATCAATTTTTGCAATTTAACCATGCAACGCAATTAAAAAGGCAACCTGGTTCAACCCTAAAGCCTTTTGCCGTATATGTACCAGCATTAGAACAAGGATATGAAGTATATGATGTTTTAAAAGATGAGCCGCTTAATATAAAAGATTATGCGCCCCAAAATAGTGATCATGCTTTTCATGGTGATGTTACAATGTATGAAGCGATTGCTAAGTCCTATAATGTACCAGCTGTTTGGTTGTTAGAACAAATTGGATTGGAAAAAGGTTTGAAGTCATTAGAGCGTTTTGGTATCCCACTACAAGCAGAAGACCGTACTCTTCCTATTGCTTTAGGGGGAATGCATACTGGAACTTCTCCATTTGTAATGGCTCAAGCTTACGCTACTTTTGCTAACGATGGTGTACAAGTTGAAGGGCATGCAATCCGGGAAATACAGAATGCTGAGGGAGAAACAGTTGGGAAATGGTATAAAAAAGAAACCCGTGTAACGAGTGAGAAAGTTGCTCAAAAAATGACGTACTTATTAAAGGGTGTTGTTGAAAAAGGAACGGGTGAAAAAGCAAAGGTGAAAAATATTGATACTGCTGGAAAAACGGGAACCACTCAGCTTGTGGATGGTCCAAGCAGCGGAGCGAAAGATTCTTGGTTTGTTGGCTATACACCGGATTTAGTGGGGGCTATTTGGATAGGATATGATAAAACAGACAGTGAGCATTATGTGCCAGGTGGTAGTCAAATTACAACGACAATGTTTCGAGATATTATGAAAAAAGCTGATGAAAACCCTAGTCAAAAAGCATTTCAATTATCGCTTATATCAGAAGCTGACTATTCGAAACAATTAAAGACAATTGAAGAAGAAAAGAGAAGAAAAGAAGAAGAGAAAAAGCGTCAAGAAGAAGAAAAACAGAGAAGAGAACAACAAAAAGAATGGATTGATAAAGTAAAAGAGTGGATTCCATTTTTGTAAAAATAAAAAGAGACGAATGATTATATTCGTCTCTTTTTTATATGAAGTGAAAAAATTTTTAGCAAGTGTATTACTGTTCATTGAGGCGAATGATTACGTTGGAATGGGATTGTGAAGTGTAAATAATGGAAATTGTTCCTTTGCTAATTGGCTCATAAGGTAGGTCTTCTTCGTATTTTCCAATATTTTTATTGTGAATGGATAATGTGATTTCATCGATTTTCTGATTTTTATATTGTTCTTTAATTTTTTTAGCAATCTGATTCAGGTCATGATGGGAAGCAGCTTCTGTAATAATCATTCCTTTGATAACTTTTTTTTCTTTAGATGAGGAAGAGGATAGAGGGACTGTATTTTGTTTTGCATATAGTAGCTCATATGGAGCTATATTGCTGTTTTCTGCTGCTTTTGATGTAGCAGTATATTCTAAAGTTAAAAAGAATGCTGAGCATAAAAATATACATGACATAAGGGAAATCCAAAAGCGTATTGACAATAAGACTTTCATTTTCATCCCTCTTTCATATCATTGTCTTCTTTATCTATCATACAAAATAAGCGTTAAGCTAGAGTAAATTTGAAGTAAAGAAACGTAAAGAAGGAAATCAAATATTTAAGATGAGATGAATAGCATCTAGTTATTTCTTACTGTGTATGTGTGTTAGATTTGGAATGGAGGAAGAGACAGCAGTTAGAAAAGTGAAAAAAGAAACAGGAATAGACATCGAACGAATTAAGCTTTGTGGCATTTCTCATGAAAGAGGAAAAGGAATAGATAATACATATTGATTAGGGGAATGGATTGGCGGAGAACTAAGGACGTGTGCTGAAAGTTTATAAATCGTATATTTTCAATATATTTATTTAATTATATCAGTGGGGCTTCATCCCCACTGATTATTTTTAGGGATATGCTATAAGCCCGCCCCTTTTTGTGCTAATGGAATTGAGATGATAAATGTTGTTCCATTTTCATTACTAGAAACTTTTAAAGTTCCATTGTGATTTTGAATGATTTTTCTTGTTACTGATAATCCGAGTCCAGTTCCTGCATCTTTTGTAGAGAAGAATGGATCAAATATATAGTCTTGAATCGCTGGAGGAATACCAGTTCCATTGTCTTGGAAAGTAATGCGAGCAAAATTATCCAAACGATGACTAGTGATTTGAATGGACAAAGATTTATCACTTTTTGCATCCACAGCATTTTGAAATAAGTTTAGGAAAACTTGAACGAGCTCATGTCGATCAATATTCACTAATATGTCTTCTAAATCGGAGGATAAATTATATTCAATAGAAATGTTATGCAAAAATACTTCACTAGCTAGTAGCTGTTGGATATATTCACGTAAAAAAGTATTAATGGGAAATGGTTCTCTTTTAAATTCGTGTGCTTTTGAAATAGATAAAAATTTAGTGATGATACTATTGGCACGATCTAATTCAGGAATGAGTAAATTTTGAAAAAGCTCTTTATTAGAAGGTGAAACACTTTCTTGTAAAAATTGTAAATAACCGCGTACTGTTGTAAGTGGATTACGAACTTCATGTGCAATTCCAGCTGCAATTCGACCCGCTAATGCAAGTTTTTCGGCATCACGTTCGGTATTTAAATAATGAAAGACACTAATCACACGGAAGATTTCTCCATTATAGTCACGGATAATTCGATTGTCAGAAATACCATAATTTGTATCTAACACCTCTTCGTTGTAAATCTCTTTTCCGCTCCTTAATGTTTCTAAAGCTTTAATTTTTTCTTCAGGTAAGTTTAATAGCTTTTGAATTGGTTGACCAATTATATCGTTTCGTGATATTCCCAAATCATCTGCTGCAGATTGATTGCATAATGTAATGATGCCTTTATTGTCAATAAAGGTGACATGATGCGAAAATGCATCAAAAATATGAACAAAGTGTTTTTCAAGTTGCTCAAATAGAAATAAGGAATCGCAAGTTAGTACAAAGTTTGATTCTATATCTTCTTTTGGTATGCGATTAATGTAATGAGAAGTCCCTTTTTTATGTAATTGTAAACCTAGTTGTGAATTTTCGTATGTAAAATGATGTGGTAATTGGTTCACCAACTGTTCATAAAACTGTACTTTCTTTTCTAATTCTTTTATTTGATTTTCATGAGATAAAGTAGTATCCTCTTGAATCATAAATAAATAACTCCTCAATTTAAAAATTCTTCCATCTAGTATATCATATTTTTATAAGGATGCTCTTGAAGAAGATTGAAACTTTGTTAATTAGGTGTGTACTGATTGATAAAAATAGGATAAGGAGGGATAAGGGTGATTTCTATTGGATTAACAGGATGGGGAGATCACGATTCTTTATATATGGATTCCTATGAAAATAGAAATAAATTGCGAACATATAGTGAGTATTTTCCTATTGTTGAAGTAGATAGTTCGTTTTATGCGATGCAACCAGTTCGGAATTATATGAAATGGGCCGGAGAAACACCAAAAGATTTTTCATTTGTTGTTAAAGCGTATCAAGGGATGACGGGACATATACAGGGAGAGATTCCATTTTCCAATTTCGATGAGATGTTTGAAATATTTAAACAATCGATTATTCCACTTCAAGAGGCAAATAAATTAAAGGCGATATTATTTCAATATCCACCTTGGTTTGATTGTCAGAAGAAAAATGTAGATTTACTTCGTTATACAAAAGAAAAAATGGAAGGATTACCGTGTGCCATAGAGTTTCGAAATCAAACATGGTTTAATCCAAATATGCATGATAAGACATTACAATTTTTAGAACAGGAAAAGTGGATTCATACGATTTGTGATGAACCACAAGCTGGAATTGGTTCTGTTCCACTTGTATTAGAAGCAACTCATCCTGAAATGGCACTGATACGCTTTCATGGTCGTAATATTCATGGATGGCTTGATAAAGGAGAAAATTGGCGAGCAGTTCGCTGCTTATATCGTTATAATAAACAAGAGCTAGAAGAATGGACAGAGCGATTACATACATTGCAGAAAAAGACAAAAAACATATATGTACTATTTAATAATAATTCAGGCGGGGATGCTGCTGATAATGCAAAACAACTCATGGAGATGATGCATATTACATACGGCGAACCAAAACCAGAACAACTCAATTTATTTGAATAAACGCAAAAAAAAGAAAAACACTGTACAAACAGGGGGAATGTACAGTGTTTTTCTATATGAAAAAGAGGGGTAACAATGTTACTGAGCGTTTGGTTGATTCATCAATTGTTGGCTTCATAATAAATGATAATGGTTATCATTATCATTGTCAACGTTTTTTTCGTAAATAAAATAAAAAACTTGATTTTTATGTGGAAATAGCCTGATGTGGGTTTTGAATAAAGTTTGATTGTTATTAAAAAAATGCATCAAACTTTATGGTAAATATGCAGGTTTTTTCTTTTCTTATTAAGCTAACATAGTGGAATAAATAAGTTAAACATATTGAAACGATTGCTAACAGTCGTTTCAAAGTGAGCCGTCCTATCGATTCACGATTCCTCAGTTACACATTGCCGCTAAAATTGGCATTAGTGTCATTCCTTTTGCGGTTAAAGAATATTCAACTTTTGAAGGGATTGAGGATATTCTTTCCTTTTCACGATACCACTGCATTCTAATTCACTTAGTTGAGAACTTAACATTTTATTTTCCACTTCCCGCCGATAATGGACATTGTGTAATCAAAGGGACTTTGTTAGAAGCACCTAATGTGTATCCAGGCTATCAAGTACCTTTCGTAGATAAAATTCGTCATGAAGTAAATAGTAAGACGACAGCTGTTGGTTTAATTGAAAGTGGTAAACAAGCTGAAGAAATATTAAGGAATCAACGTGCAGACTTAATAGCGATCGGAAGGCCTTTATTAGTAAATCCATTTTGGAGCGTCAACGCATCGAAAAGTTTAAAAGTTGAAATAGATGGTCCTGGTGTATATAAGAAGTATTGGTACGCTTAATGTGTATTTAAAACAAAGCTTAAAGTTGTATGGTTTATAAAAAAGAACAGCGCTTAGCGCTGTTCTTTTTTATTTACATATTGTTGTAAATCAAATGGAGTTATTTCTTGAATAAACTCCCTTGAGATAAGTGATTGAACAAGAGTGCTTTCTGAGATTGTAGCACCTGTTTTCTTTTGATACGCTTGTTTTAATAAGCCGAGTTTTTCTGCTGTTTCTTTTGGTAATTCAATTGTTAGTGTGTTCATAATTTCTCCCCCTTATTACTAGAGTACCACTACAAAATAGGAGAAACAAGAAAAGAGAAAATGAAACATAAAAAAGGTTACCAAGTTTAAAGCTGGTAACCTTTTTTATGTATAAGACTGTTGTAGGTCTTCGTTTACAGCGAACCATTTATGTTTTTTTACTTTTTCATTGTAAAATAAAATGGAGTGACGAACATTTTCGTTTTCATCGATGACATCACCGACTTTTAATTGTAAAATCTCGCTTACTTTTAGACCGGAATTTACAGCTAATACGAATAATAAGCCATCGCGTTTCGAAGATTGTAAAAGTATATTTTTGATTTTTTCTAATTGTTTTTCGTTTTGAATAGGTTGTCCTACTTGTTTCATTTCACGCACTCTCCTCTTTTATATGTGTAAAGGAAAGGATTAACTTGTTTACTACTATAAAGGGAGAGTGTGAATTTCATGTGAACTCCTCGTGAAATTAAGACAAATTATTTGACTTCTTTTATTTTTTGTAAATCAAAATAAAAGACGACACTATCATTGGTGTTATATACACCATATTTGGCATGGTGAAGTTCCAAAATGTTTTTTACAATTGATAAACCAAGTCCAGTTCCTCCAGTATGGCGGCTACGGGAAGCGTCTAGACGATAGAAGCGATCCCATATTTTTTGTAAACTTTTCTCTGGGATTGGATTACCGGTGTTCTCAATTTCCACTTTTACTTTTTCTTCATTTTCTATGACACGAATACGAATTTCTTTACCATCAGGTGTATAGCGAATTGCATTGCTGAGTAAATTCACAACAACTTGCTCAATGCGATTGCGATTTGCTTCAACATATATAGAGGGATTTGCATCGATTTCTACTTGTAATTGTTTTTCTTCCACACTAAATAATAGCTTCGTATACACTTGTTGGACAAGTTCACCAAGTGAAAAAGTATTCATTTCTAGTTTATACGTGCCAGATTCTAGTTTTGCTAATTCTAGCATTTCTACGATGAGTCGATTCATGTTTTCTGTTTCTTCTAAAATAACATCCGTATAGTATGTGTTATCTTTGCTGACGCCATCTTTAATACCTTCTGCAAAGCTTCTAATAACACTCAGTGGTGTTTTTAATTCATGAGATACGCCAGAAATAAATTCTTTTCTAGTTTTTTCTAATTGGCGTTCTCGTTCGATATCTTGCTGTAATTTTGTATTCGCAACGTTTAATCGATCTATTCGATCTTTTAAGTTTACTGATAATGTATTAATACTACTAGATAAACCGCCAATTTCGTCATCTACTGAAACGGGTAACTTTTCGGTGAAATCAAAATTAGCCATTTTTTTTGTGACGCGGTTCATTTTAATAAGCGGTTTAACAATGATTTTTGAATAATAAAAGGATAATAAAATAATGACGAGAAATACGACAATTAAGGCATAAACGTAATAATCTTTTAAAACGAGCATTGCTTCATTAACAGGCTGTAAGGAGGTCATCGTAAAAGCAAATTCTTTAATTTCACCTTTTTCGATAACTGGCTTTACAAAAATTTGACTTTTTCCATTCTCCTCTTCTCCGATTGTAAATGTTGTCAATTCATTTGAATTTGTTTTACCTAGCATTACAGATAGTTCCCAATGCTGAATTCCTCGTAATGTCTCTAAATTATTTGCAAGACGAAGGTCGTTTTTGGAAGGAAGGTGTATTTTGGATACAATCCCTTGAAATGTATGGTCGCCAAGTCTTGTGTCTTTTGCATATCTATTTTTCTTAGCGTTTGTCCAATCAATATTGAATAATTTAAAGTCAGACATGATGTTATCATTTTGCCATGTATTATAACGAGTCGTAATCGTAACAGGTATAATTACATCTTTTTTTAAAATTCCTTCTATCTGAATAAAATCATCACTTTTTAACTGTAAATTCATAAACTTCGTATATTCATCGATTGTTAAAATATTGTTGAGTGGAATGGAATACGATTTATTTGATTTATCTACAATCTCAATATAGTAATTATTTTCATCTTTTATAATTCCATTTGGATCTAATAAAACGACGTCAGCGTTTGTTTTTTCGTGAAATTCTTGTTTGAGCTTTCTTATTTCCTCAAATGTTCCCCCACTCTTTTCATAACTTGATAAAAACTTTTCAAAGGCAGTTTGGACAGTTTGAACCTTCTTATTAATATAAAATGTTTCTAAAAACAATGATTGCCCAATGAAAAAAAGGAGGAAGGTAACAGTAAATAATGTTGATGTTAATAAAAATAGTTTAAAGACAATACTTCTTTTTTTCACTTCTTCACCTCATAAAAGAATATTCGCATAAATATTTTCTTTATTATAACAAACGATAAAAGAAAGTAGGGACCGAAAATCTTTTTCTATCTGGAGTTGTTTTTTATAAAAAGTCATATAAAGTAATTATTTAATTTAGAAAACAATAAAAAAGAACTCGCCAGACGTATGACAAGTTCTTTTGTACATTATGATTGAATTGCCGCGTCTAAAGCGATTTCAATCATTTCATTAAATGTAGTTTGACGCTCTTCAGATGTTGTTTCTTCTCCAGTAAAGATGTGATCACTTACTGTTAATACAGATAATGCATTTACACCGTACTTCGCTGCTAATGTATAAAGAGCAGTTGTTTCCATTTCTACAGCTAATACACCGTATTCACCAAGTTTTTTCACCATGTCCATGCTTTCACGATAGAATACATCTGCCGTTAATACATTACCAACACGAATGTGTAGTCCTTTTTCTGTTCCTGCATCATATGCTTTCTTTAAAAGATCAAAGTTCGCAGCTGGCGCAAAATCAAATCCAGGGAATGTTAAACGGTTCATGTTAGAGTCTGTGCAAGCCGTCATTGCGATAATTACGTCACGTACTTTTACATCTTTTTGAATCGCTCCACATGTACCTACGCGAATTAAATTTTTCACTCCATAGCTTTGGATTAATTCGTTAACATAAATAGAAATAGAAGGAACACCCATGCCTGTCCCTTGAACAGAGACACGTTTTCCTTTATAAGTTCCAGTGAATCCTAACATACCACGTACATTGTTATAGCAAGTTACATCCTCTAAAAATGTTTCTGCAATATATTTTGCACGTAGTGGATCGCCAGGTAGTAAAATAGATTCAGCAATTTCACCTTGTTTTGCTTCAATATGAACGCTCATAAAAATCCTCCTCGTTATGTATAGATATAAATTAACATCATCTGCATTATACACTAGGAATCCTGCCAATTAAAATCTTTTTCTTATTTGTAGTATATACAAAATACAACGTTTTCAATAGTTTGTTATTTATCCCGCATTAACGGGCAGTAAGACCCCCACCTCAAGATTCAGAGAGAAACAAGGAAGGTGGGTGGGGGATCAACTGCCCGTAAAAGCCCGATTGGTGAAGGCTAATAATCAGTGGGGGATGAAGAAAACCCCCACTGATTAAAGTTTCACTTTATTACATAGCGGGTTTTTGTAAAAAAGAAATATATAAAAACAAGTTGAAAAACCGATATAAACCCTTTCTTTTTAGGTAGGAGAGAGCATTCGACCATGCATAGAAGCGGTCAGACCCTCTTCCTGCCCCATGCCAAGTGAAAACAAAGAGAGAAAATAAGTAGCGGTCACCTTTTATTCTTCATAGCAACTACTTATATGTTGGAAAATCAAACTGGACATATGTAGAAAGAAGATGTAGCGATGTTCTTTTTATAGGTGTAATAGTCAGAATTATGTTACAATTTATAAAAAAAGTATGGCAGGTGATTGTTTGAAAAATCTTGTCATTGGGCTAATTGCGTTACTATTTATTGTGGCTGGTGGATTTTACATGCAGAAGTATAAAGGAACGACAGAAACAGCAGGGGACATTCGAGAGGTAAAATGGGATATAAAAAATAGAAAGGGAAATGAAAAAATAGATATTACATTTCAACTGTTTAATAAAAATAACAACGAAATTCGTGGAGTTAATGATCGTATTAGAGCTATTATCGTGGACGAGCAGTTAAAGGGAATTCAGCGAATCACTCCTGCATTTGCTGGAAATGGTTCATATAAGCTATCCTCAGGCGAAACGAAAGATAAAGCATATACGATTTTCTTATATGAGGATCATGGTAAAACAGAACAGTTCTTTTCTAGGAAGAATTTTGGGGAAGAGGAAAAAGAGAAGAAACAAAAGAATTTAATAGAAGATACAGTGCTCACCAAAAAACTTGGTGATTACCAAATGTCGCTTTTATTTGGAGCGCTACATCCAAATGAAGCAGCTACATTGACATTTCAGCTGCAAATAAAAAAAGGAGAAAGTGTGAAATTTAATTCCAATACTGGAGAACAAGCGACGCTTTATATAATCGATGAAAAACGAGAACATTTTTTATATGCAGTCCCTGTAAATGAAGAAGAGCAATTGCAATATCGTATTACATTCCCAGAGGAAGGGACRTATAAAATATGGGGAACATTTTATATAAACGGAAAAAAGTATGAAAAAGAGTTTATACTCCAAGTTCAGAAACGAAAAAGCAGCTAGTGATACTAGCTGCTTTTTCGTTTTCCTATTAATTTTGTTACGGCAAGCATTGTAATTGGCAAGGAATGATTTTTCCGGAATGCTAAATATTTTCCACTCCACGCCGGTTTATATTTTTCTTTAAAATGCCGTAAACCACTAAAACTATATGTATAACGAACGTAGTTGCAATAGGGGCGCGACTTATATACTCACGATCAAAGTATCCAAGAGAAAAGCCTTTTTCTTTTTTTCCCCCAAGCCAAGCGTCTGAAACATTTTTAAATTCTTCATATAACTCGTCTGAAAATGGTGGTTGATGAATGGAAAAGGTATAACCTTCACGTTCAAAACGGTTAAAAGTTGCACGTAATCCAGCACGCTTTTTCCCTGATATAGTAAATGTATTTAAATCAACAACAGCTTCTTCACCAAGTTTAAAGAAGTTATAGCCAAAATCATGGTATAAACTCATCCATTTGCTTTCAATTTGATAGAAAACGCAAATATATCCAAATCGATCCGCTTCAGCTAAAAATTCTTGCAGTACGTTACGAAAAGAAGACGGATCCCCAATTGGATCGCCGAGTACAACAAGTCGTTTTCCTGTTGTTGAAAATAAAAGAAGTGCTTTTCCATCACTACTGAAGAAGAATTGTTTATCTCCTAAAAAACCTAAATGACTTAGTACATTTCCGCCATATTCATCTAAGAAGTTTTGCAGACGTTTATCGTTTGCTGATTGCTCAGGGAATACACTACGATAGCGATTCGCGATAAGAGAACCGATGAGTAAAAAGGTTGGAACAAAGAAAGCAGCTGCAAGTGCACTTCTCTTTACTTGTGTAATATTACGAACGACAAAATCTGGCTTGAAAGCTTCTTTTGCTCCTGCGAATAGGATGCCTAAGTTTTTATACAAGTATAATGTTAGTAGTGAAAATATAAATACTTTTACTACATCGGAAAGCGAAATTTCCATTTTTTCACGTACAAATCTTTTGCGAAGCATATATAATACGGCTAGCACGATTAGTAAAATAAAGGTTTCTTCAATATCGATTCCTTTCAGTGTATTAAAAATGGCTGCTCCAATTAAAGAAACAATAGTCATATAGTAGGAACGTTTTGTTCCATAATAAATACCTCTTGATAGAATAAGGAGCAGAATTCCAAATGTTAATGATAAGCTAAAAGAAAATTGAATAAGATGTTTTGGAGCTAAAATGTGTAATGCGTGAGAACGATTTATACTCGTCGGTAAAATGGTCGATAAGATGACCATTAGGCCGGTAAAGACTGTTAAAGCAGCTGATGCCCATGGACCTAGCTTTCCTAAAAAATCACGTTGTAATGTCCAAATGACACCTGTTGTTTCTAAGGCAGGTGCAATAAATGGTTTATCTTCAATCTTTTTTAGGGCAGCTCCGGTCATTTCAAAAGCGGCAAAAATTAACCCCAGACAAAATGGTAAAATATAGTATACGAGGCGGTATAATAACATGGCAGGTAATAATACGCCTGTATCGATACCGTATTGTCCTAATCCAGTTAAAAAGACAAGGTCAAAGGAACCAAGACCACCGGGTACAAGACTAACAACCCCTGCTAATGCTGCAATAACATAAACCCCTAAAAATTTCCGGAAATCGATGTCAATTCCAAATAATATTAAAATAACATACATGACGATGCCGGCAGAAAGCCATTCCACTAATGAAACAAGTGAATATAGAACGGTTGGGTTCTTCTCTTTGGTTTCTTCTTGTCCTTCTATGTATTGCTTTTTTCGATTTTTAATTTTGGAAAATCCAATATATAGCGGTACAAAAAGAGCAAAAAAGATGAGGACAGGCCATAGCCAAGGTTTTTCATGTAAAATAAAACTTGTATCTAGTATTCCTATAAGACCGAGGAATGAGAGAAGGGATAATCCATTTATAAAAGCAGTTGTCATCCAAGCGATGCTTTTGATAAGTTTACCATTCTCTTTTACGTGGGGCCGATATAACATTGTCCGTATACCTGCTCCAACAAGTCCACCAAAACCGATAAATCCATTTAAGGTGTTAGCAATCCAAGAAACACGGAAAATCTTTTGAACAGGTACATCTGCTTTTAAATAGCGAAGCATAACAAAGTCATAAAAGAACATTGTTGAAACAGCAAACGCACCGAGCGTAATAGCTAAAAAGACTCCTCCAGTCGGAATGTTTTTAATTGTTTCAATTGCTTCTCGAAATGAAATACCTGACAATTCTTTCCGAGCTTGAAAGAATACAATGGTCAAGACAACAAATGGGAAAATAATTTTTCCAATTTGTAAGAAACGTTTCCACGAAAACGACATAAATACAACTCTCCTTGCATAAGAAAACTGAGACAATATTCTTATTATGACAAACTTCATGAAAAATAAAAAGGTAAATTGCAGGATATAAAAACTATTTTTTATATAAATATAGAAATATTATAGATTTTTTGATAAGAATTAATAATAAATTAAAATTTTATTTATTCAGAAAACTGAGTTAAAATAGAACGAAATAAGGAAGAGAGGGAAAGCGGATGGTTATAGTAGGTTACGCAGGCCATGAGCTAGAAAAAGCACAACCTAATACATCAGAAGATTTCTTTAATCGATCCGAAGTAACTTATATTTTGGGTGAACAAGAAAAAACATTTTCTGTATTATATGTCCGTTATTTTGAAGAAATTTTACAAGAAATTACTCCGTTTGAAGGAAATCCAGTTTTTAAAATAGAAGAACAAGACATATATTTACGAGATATTGTTGCTCTAGCTTGTTTTATTAAAAATAAAGAATTTCGTGGGCAAAAGCGTGTATATATTAACAGGATAGAAGATTTTCAAAAATATTTTGATGATAAAACAGTGGTAAAAGTACAAGACATAATGGCTGAGTTACATAAAAATAAAAAGGTAGAAATAGCGTAAAATGGAAAAGGAGAGAAAAGGATATGTCTAACTCAATGGTTGAAAATCAAACGCATCAAGTTTCTGAATTTTTAGAAGAAGTGATTACTTTAATGACTGATTTTGTTAATTATCATACATTACCTTCTTTATTAGAAGAGTCACCAGAAGGGAATAAACATTATTATGAAGGTTTATTATCATCATTAAGACGACTCCTTGTATTTTGTGAAGAAGGCTTGGATGCGTGCCTTGTTTTATTGAGTAGTCAACCATTTCGAAAAACGGCTGCTGAGAGAACATTATATAAGATCTATCATCAAGTAATTGCTGAATTCTTTTCGCCAAAAAGTGATCAGTGGTATGAAAATAGTCGCTCGGCATATACAGGGAAAAATTCCATTGCTTTTCAACAAATACCGCCTAGCTCAATTGAAAAAGTAATGCAAGAATTAGAAGGGAAGTTTCAAACAATGCGTGAGGAGCTGGAATATTACGAAACGGACTATCAAACAAAGATGTTACACAAGTATTAATAAAACCATTTTCTTTAGGTGTGAGAGGGGATCCGGCCATGGATAGAAGTGGTCAGATCCTTTTTCAGCCCCATGCGAAGTGAGAACAAAAGGAGAAAGTAAGTAGGGGTTCCTTTTTATTTTCATAGCCGCGACTTATATGTTGGGGAATTAAAATGAATGTATATAATAAGATGAGGGAATTACTGTCTTTGATTGTAGGGATAAATAGCTCTAGTATATGTTTTATATAAGTATTAGAGAATACTCAAAGAAGCTAGAGAAAGACTAGCTTCTTTTGCTGTTTTGTACGGTATATACGATGCGGGCGCTGAATATAGTTAA
This sequence comes from Bacillus sp. 05T22, assembly GCF_056396765.1. Classification (NCBI taxonomy): domain Bacteria; kingdom Bacillati; phylum Bacillota; class Bacilli; order Caryophanales; family Bacillaceae; genus Bacillus; species Bacillus sp. 05T22. Next base: position 7,465 of record NZ_JBFTMC010000005.1, on the reverse strand, counting down.
AGTGGATAGCATAGAGGAGGTGTCGTATGAATCAGCAAGGTGTATTTACGGATTATTTTCATGAAGTAGAAAATTGGTGTGAAAGCGTTCTTCACGTATTAGATAGTCGTGCAACTGAAGTTTATGACGTCCATATGCTTGCTTATAAAATTCAAATGCTATTAGACCGTATGAAAGAAAATGAGTATGAAACAGATGCTGAATTCCTGTATGAGATAAGTGATGATGTGGAACACATTCAGAATCATTTACAAGAAGTATTTATGCAAGAAAATGAGCAATATGAGTTATATGAAAGAACGTATACTGAGCGATCTGTTCCAATTGGGGGTCACACGCTTCCTCCGTTACCCTATCCATATAATGCGCTGGAACCATATATTTCTCGAGAGATTATGATGCTACATCATGATAAACATCATCGGAGTTATGTGGAAGGGCTGAATAAAGCAGAAAAAATGATGGAAGAAGCAAGGAAAACAAATAAGTTTGATTTAATCAAGCATTGGGAAAGAGAAGCGGCTTTTCACGGTTCAGGTCATTATTTGCACACGATATTTTGGAATAACATGAAAAAAGATGGAGGGGGAAGTCCAAGAGGTGCATTATCTCGAGAAATCGAGAAAGATTTTGGGGGTTTTTTACGTTTTCAAAAGCATTTTACAGAAGCTGCATCGAAGGTAGAAGGATCTGGCTGGGCTATTCTTGTGTGGGTACCTCGTTCGGGAAGATTAGAAATTTTACAAAGTACCCTTCATCAATTATTCACACAGTGGGATACGATACCGTTACTTGTGCTTGATGTATGGGAACATGCATATTATTTGCAATACCAAAATCGGAAAGATGAGTACATTAAAAATTGGTGGAATGTTGTAAATTGGTCCGATGTGGAAAAGCGATTTGAAAGTGCGAAACAGCTTGAGTGGACACCGTATTAGACGCATATTTGTGCGTCTTTTTTGCTGGTATAGAAAAGAATATTTCGTTCATATTTTAAGGGGCCAAGCATACACTTGTACAAAAAGTGCCAAAAGGACGTGGGGAAATATGAGACGAACTTGGATTGTCATTGCMCTTATTATAATGTGTGCAAGTGTTATACCGATTCATACATATGCACAAATGAATGATGTAAGCGCCCATAATGCCATATTGATGGAAGAACATTCAGGACGTGTGTTATATGGAAAGTTAGAACATGAATCACAAAAAATTGCTAGCATCACGAAAATTATGACTGCCTTACTCGCTGCCGAATCAGGGAAAATGAAAGAAGCTGTACCTATTAGCGATAAGGCTGTTCGAGTAGAGGGGTCGGCAATTTATTTACAACCTGGAAAAAAAGTACCGCTAGAGGATTTAGTTTATGGTTTAATGCTTCGTTCCGGTAATGATGCAGCACAAGCAATTGCTGAAAATGTTGGGGGAAGCATAGAGGGGTTTGTTTATTTGATGAACGAAAAGGCGAAACAAATAGGAATGAAAGATACACATTTTTCAAATCCACATGGTCTAGATGGGGATGGAACGCACTATTCGTCTGCATATGATATGGCACTTTTAACACGTTATGCAATGGGAAATGAAACGTTTCGAAAAATTTTCGGAACAAAAACATATCAATCGAAAATGTGGGATTATCCATGGAAAAACAAGCATAAACTTGTAACTTCTTATTATGAATTTGCAACAGGAGGCAAGACGGGATTTACAAAAAAAGCAGGGCGTACACTTGTTACAACAGCTTCGAAAGATGGATTAGATTTAATTGTAGTAACACTTAATGCGTCTAATGATTGGGACGACCATATGTATTTGTTTGATCAAGGGTTTAAGCAATATGAGTTAACGAAGGTTCTAGGGCAAGGAGCGCTCTCTGGCCTGCAGGAAAAGAAGTATACAAATCATGTTTATATAAAAAATGATTTCGCTATACCGCTAACGAAAGATGAGAAGAAACAGGTTATGCTAAAGGTTGAACTTGATAGGAGTGCAAAATTAGTAGATGGAGAGAAAGTCGGTAAGACAATAGTTTATATTAATGAAGAAAAAGTAGGGGAACGTAATTTGTTTTATAGTAAGCGAAAGTTGGTTGCTACAACTGGAGTATATTGGAATGATGTGATAGAAATCTTCTCTCATATGTTAGGTGTTGGAACAGATGGTTAACCTCGTATGGGTGGCGATGGCGGTTATTGGGATTGTATATGCGATGATAAACGGAACGATGGAGGAAGTGAATAAAGCAGTCTTTGAAGGGTCAAAAGATGCAGTAACCATTTGTATTGGGCTGATTAGTGTTTTAGTCTTTTGGCTAGGGTTAATGAAGATTGCTGAAGAAGCGGGCTTATTAAAGAAATTAGTCTCATTTTTTATGCCAGTTGTAAAAAGATTGTTTCCAGAAGTACCAAAGGATCATCCTTCGATGGGATTTATTTTGTCAAATATGATGGCAAACTTTTTTGGGTTAGGAAATGCAGCGACGCCACTTGGTATTAAAGCGATGGAACAACTTAAGGAACTGAATGGAGGAAAGGATTCAGCAAGTCGTTCTATGGTGACATTTTTAGCTTTGAATACATCCGCAATTACATTGATACCGACTACTGTGATTTCAATCCGAATGACGTATGAATCGGCGAATCCGACTGAAATTGTTGGTGTCACGTTTATTGCACAAGTACTATCGATGATTGGGGCTATTTGGATTGACCGCTATTTTTACCGCAGACGGAGTAGAAAGGGGCGGAAAAAATGAGTATTGTTAATACAATTTCATTATGGGTGATACCTTGTGTGATTGGTTTTATTCTATTATATGGCACGATAAAAAAAGTTCCAACGTACGAATCATTTGTAGAAGGTGGGAAAGAAGGAATCCAAATTGCTATTTCTATTTTACCATTTATGGTGGGGATGCTCGTATCCATTTCTATTTTCAGGGCATMTGGGGCTTTAGATGCCATGATTTCTGTAATGAAGCCAATGTTGGATATGATTCACGTGCCAGCAGAAATTGTACCACTTGCGCTCATACGCCCCATTTCTGGTTCGGCAGGATTAAGTATTACTACAGATTTAATTGCTACATATGGACCAGATTCATTTATTGGTAGGCTCGCTTCTACAATGCAAGGAAGTACAGATACAACGTTTTATATTTTAACAGTGTACTTTGGAGCTGTTGGTATTCGTAGAATGGGTGATGCTTTAAAGGTAGGGTTGTTTGCAGATTTAATTGGGATTATTTGTTCTATTGTGTTTGTTTCTTTATTGTTTCAGTAATCGGTATTCATTTTTTGAGTCAATTCGCTTATAATACGTATACGACCACTATTAAGGGTAGGCTTAATAGTGGTTTTTTTGTGGAATATTTTTGACAAAATAATGAACTTTTGTTGTGAACAACTATATGAGGGTAAACAATAATAAAGAATTGAAACCGAATTCGGCCTTTATAAGTTTAGAAACATAGCTATGTTGTTTACGATATGTTAGGCTGGCTGCTATATGTTCTGGCGGTTGCCAACTCCTTCTAATGAAGGTAAGATAAATTTGAGGTGAATAGTGGAAATGGAACGATTACAAAAAGTGATTGCGCAAGCAGGAATTGCATCAAGAAGAAAAGCTGAAGAACTTATTCAGCAAGGAAAAGTTAAAGTTAACGGTAAAGTAGTGACTGAGTTAGGGACGAAGGTAACTCCTCAAGATAAAGTAGAAGTAAATAATATCCCTCTTGAAAAAGAAGAACCAATTTATTTCTTACTATATAAACCAACTGGCGTAATTTCGAGCGTATCAGATGACAAAGGAAGAAAAGTTGTTACAGACTTTTTCCCTGAAATCAGACAGCGCCTATTCCCAATTGGTCGTTTAGACTATGATACGTCTGGCGTACTCCTTATGACAAACGATGGTGATTTTGCAAACATATTGATGCATCCAAAATATAAAGTTGAGAAAACATATGTTGCAAAAGTAAAAGGCCCATTAACAGGAGAGAAAATTCGCATGTTAGAAAAAGGTGTTGTATTAGAAGATGGAAAGACAGCACCAGCACGTGTGAAAATCCTTTCTTGGGATAAGCGTAAAGAGATGGCTATTGTACAATTAACGATCCATGAAGGACGTAATCGTCAAGTTCGTCGTATGTTTGAAGCGCTTGGCTGTAAAGTAATGAAATTAAAACGTGAACGTTATGCTTTCTTAGAAGCAGGAAGTCTACGCCCTGGTGATGCAAGAGAGTTATCACCTCATGAAGTAAAACAATTACGTGCGCTTGCTTCTACAAAACCGAGATAAGTGGTAAAGTGAAACTTCCATCCGTGGGGGGATTTTATCCCCTATGGATGATTAGTTGAACCGATCGTTTTGGTGAGTGATTATGGAGGCATATATATTAAAATAAACAAATGCTTGAAGTAAAGGACAAGTTAGTAGTTACAGAAATTTTTTACATATAAATTCATCAAAGAGAGGGGAGAGAGTATGAAGAAGAATCGCTTACTATTTCGCATTCTCATTTTGCTTATTTTAAGCGTGGCAGTAGGATTCACACTTTATCAAGGTTTTTTTGTTGATAAGGAAAAAATGCAAATCGGGAAAAAAGCACCTAACTTTGTTGTTTCAGATTTAGAAGGAAAAAAAATCGAGCTAAATGACCTGAAAGGAAAAGGTGTATTTTTAAATTTTTGGGGAACGTGGTGCAAACCATGTGAAAAAGAGATGCCTTATATGAATGAATTATATCCTAAATATAAAGAAAAAGGCGTTGAAATCATCGCATTAGATGCAGATGAAACGAATATTGCGGTGAAAAATTTTGTGAATCAATATGGATTAAAGTTCCCTGTTGCAATTGATAAAGGGCAAGAAATAATTGGTACATATGGCGTTGGTCCACTGCCAACAACATTTTTAATTGATAAAGAAGGAAATGTAATCGAGAAAATTACTGGTACACAAACAAAGGAACAAATGGAGGAATATTTAAAGAAAATTACTCCTTAGTAAAGAAAGCCTTTACATAACGAATAGTAAAAGAGTTTGATAGATGAAGGTGCTTTGCTTCGTCTTAGTACCTCTCTTGAAAATTCTGAGTATTGCGGTAACTTACACTTGGAAGATACAATGATAAATAGAAACAAGAGGCGGTGAGAATATTGGAACAGATAAAGTGTGAATGTGGACATGTAAATCCAATAGGCACAATTTTTTGTGAAGCTTGCGGGAAACCTTTTGAAAACAAGGAAGATACGAGGTTATTAGATATGCGATATGAGGGGAGTGCCCGGCGCTCTCTTACTCATACGAGAACGATAGTAGATAAAGTGTGGAGTTTTTTTTCTTCCGTAAAGGTGGGGATATGGCTCATTGTTATCACTCTATTAACATCAGCAGTTGGAACCATATTTCCGCAAGAAATGTATATACCTCCAGGTGTTACACCAAGTGAATATTATGAACAGGAATATGGTTTTCTTGGACAACTATATTACCAATTGGGTTTTAATAAATTATATAGCTCATGGTGGTATATAATTTTAATTGCGTCGATTGGTGTGTCACTTGTGATATGTAGTTTAGATCGTGTAATTCCGCTTTATAAAGCTTTAAAAAAGCAGGGTGTAAAAAGACACCCAAGTTTTTTAAAGAGACAACGATTGTATGGGACAGGCTCTCCGAAAGAGGGGGATCTAGAACAGATTCAAGCCAATTTAAAGAAAAAAAATTACAATGTAAGAGTCGAAGGCGAAAATATTTTAGCGGAAAAAGGAAGATTCTCTCGCTGGGGTCCATATGTGAATCATATCGGTCTTATCATTTTTCTATTCGGAGCAATGCTACGTTTTCTTCCAAGTATGTATGTGGATGAAGCGCTGTGGCTACGTGATGGGGAAACAAAAGAGATCCCAGGAACTGATGGGAAATATTATTTGAAGAACGAGAAATTTATAAAAGAAGTTTATGACAAGAGCAAAGATGATAAAGTATTTAATGATGCGATTGAGCGTGTAGGCGACAAAATGATCGCTAAAAATTACCAAACGAATGCTGTGTTGTATAAAGCTGTAGGCGAAAATTTAGCTGGACAAAAACCAAAGTTAGAAAAGGTAAAGGAATCTAAAATTAAGGTGAATGAACCGTTAAAATTTGATCAGTTTGCTCTATATCAACTAGATTTTAAAGAAAATGAATTTGGTAGTATGTCTTTTTCTTTACAGAAAAAAGACAATCAGCAAAAATGGAACCCCATTAAAGTTAACTTGGAAAATCCAAAAGAAACATACGATTTAGGAGATGGGTATTCTATAAAATTATTAAGTTATTTTCCTGATTTTTATTTTGATGAGAATGGTCAGCCGAATACAAAAACAAAGATTCCAAATAACCCAGCTTTTGTTTTTAAAATGTTTACACCAGAGACGCCAGAAGGGGAAGTGAGTTTTGTAGGTATACAACAAAACATAGAACCTGAAGGAAACAATCAATATAAAATGACCTTTGCAGGAGTAGAAATGCGAAATGCAACAGGGCTTATTGTAAGAAAAGATTTGACACTGTGGATTCTTGGAATCGGAGGATTTATTTTCATGGTTGGTGTGATTCAAGGGATGTATTGGAATCATCGTCGTATCTGGATACAACGTGTTAAAGATGAATGGTGGATTGCTGGCCATACAAATAAAAACTGGTTTGGTTTGCGGAAAGATATTGAGAAAGTACTTGAAGGAACAACAATTCCACAGCCATATGACAAAGTGAATGATCAAAAAAATAGTTAAGGCGGGGAGAATATATGGTGCAAATAAGTAGTAATTTTCTATTTGCGGCTTTCATCTTATATTTAATTGCAACACTGTTCTTTGGAGGAGCAATTAAAGAAAAAGGGCGGAAGTGGGCGAATGTAGGTATAACTATAACGATTTTAGGATTTGTCGCTCAAACTGTATACTTTGTAACAAGGTGGATCGCTTCAGGGCATGCACCAGTAAGTAATTTCTTTGAGTTTGGTACATTCTTCGGCATGATGCTTGTTGGTGCTTTTATTGTTATGTATTTCATGTATCGTGTAAGTATAGTCGGACTATTCGCTTTACCAGTAGCCCTTTTATTAATTGCATATGCAAGTATGTTTCCGAGAGAAATTTCACCGCTTATTCCATCGTTGAAAAGTAATTGGCTACATATTCATGTAACAACGGCGGCAGCTGGACAAGCTATTTTAGCAATTAGTTTTATTACAGGTGTCATATATTTGCTTAAAAATGTAGATCAGTCAAAAAGGACGAAACGGACATTTTGGTTAGAAACAGTTGTGTTTACACTCGTTTGCGCTGTCGGATTCATAGCGGTAACAACAGTTTATTCGGCAACGAAATATGAAGCAAAGTTTCAATGGGTGGATAAAAATGAACAAAAAGTCGAGATGAAATATAATCTGCCTGCACTAGTTGGACCC